>JAHEJF010000096.1 GCA_024639025.1 Ahrensia sp.
CCACGCCCGCGGCACCGGCGCGGCGAACAGGAAAGGTTTATCTCATGGCTACATTGCTCATGCCCAAAGCGACAGCGGTTTGGCTTGTCGACAATACAGCGCTTACCTTTGACCAGATCGCAACTTTTTGCACATTGCACCCGTTGGAAGTCAAAGCGATCGCAGATGGCGAATCTGCGCAAGGCATTAAGGGACTGGATCCGATCAACACGGGTCAGCTAACCCGCGATGAGATTGCCAAGGCAGAAGCCGACCCTAACCATGTGCTGAAAATATCCGAATCAAAGGTTCAAGTGCCGCAGCTCAAAAAGAGGGGCCCGCGCTACACGCCGGTTTCAAAGCGTCAGGATCGTCCCAATGCAATTTTGTGGCTTGTGCGCAATCATCCCGAATTGAAAGACGCGCAAATTTCGCGTCTCGCGGGCACAACAAAAAATACGATCCAGCAAATCCGCGATCGCACGCATTGGAATTCAGTCAACCTGCAGCCAATCGATCCGGTGGCCCTTGGTCTTTGTTCACAGATCGACCTTGATTTTGAAGTGGCAAAAGCCGCCAAGAACCGTCCCGCCGAGCCGGAAGTCGAGGTGGCCGATGAGACCTTGCTGCCGGCCTCTCAAACCGAAGGCATTGATCTGGAAGATGAATCCAAGGCGTTCAAACCAAGCAAGTCCGAGGACGATGAGATTGACCCGGATGCAGTTTTTGCCAAGTTGAAGTCCTTGAAGGGCGATGATGAAGCGGAGCCTGCTTCTGAGGAGTAAGCAAAACTGCAAATAGATTTCAAAGCCGGGTGGATATTTCCGCCCGGCTTTTTTGTTCTAAAATTTATTAGCCTTTGATAGGATCGCGGTACCCAGATCGATCTTGTACTTTCAATATCCAAATCCGTGCCAGCGTTTCAGTTGAAGACTAAAACGCACTAGTTGTTTTCAAAACCGGGCGGAATGTCGCCGCATGCTTCCATGTGATGATAGAAATCGCGCAGGGTCTTGCCGCGTTCGTGCCTGTATTTCTCACCCGTCGCTTGGAATTCATTGATCCTGTCGATGCGGAACATACGAAAATCATTACGCAATTCACACCATCCCACAAAGGTCCAGCCGCCGCCCCAGTACCACAATCCTAGCGGCCGGACGGGGCGGGATGTCTCTGCGCCTTTTGCATCGGTATATTTGATCGCGATGATCTGCTTCTGGTCGCAGGCTGCTTCCAGCTTGTCTATTTTTTCCCGGTCCTCGGGCTTCATGATGTAAGACGGCGCATGAATCTCGACGCTGTTCATGTTGGTGCGTTTGTCGATGGGCAATACGGTTTCGATCTTGATCAGGGCTTCCTGTGCCGCCCGTGCCATCGCCGCACCGCCCCATGCGCGGGTCATTCGGGCTCCTGCCACCAATGCGACAATTTCATCGCGTGTAAACATTAGCGGCGGCAGATCAAAACCTTCGCGCAAAATATAGCCGACACCGGCTTCGCCATCGATCGGCACACCGGTTGATTGCAGGTCGGCGATATCACGGTAGATGGTGCGTTCGGAAACCTCCAACCGTTCAGCCAGCATGGCGGCCGTCACAAGACGACCCCCACGCAGGTGTTGAACGATTTGAAACAGGCGATCTGCGCGTCTCATATCGCTTCCTTCAAGGTGCATTGCATCAGCATCAGGCCCAATTGAACAGGCCGACGGAATTGCCGTCGGGATCGTTGATGTAAACAAAGCGGCCAGCTGGAATGTCGATAATGGGAGAAATAACCTGTCCACCGGCGGGTTCCACGCGGGGCATCACATCCTCGAGCTTGTCTGCGCTCAGCATATGTATCGTGTTGCCTTTTCCCATATCAGCGGGCGTGCCGGGGTACAGATGACCGAAACTGCCTGGCGTCGAGGGATCGTGAAACCATACAATGTCATTGGGCTGATCGTCGCTCTGTTCGGTCTTGATCATCTTGATACCAAGAACCGATTCATAGAATTTCTGACTGGCGTCCAGATCGGTAGCCGGGATTTCGAACCAGACAACGGCACCACTGAGTTGGGGAAGGTTATCCTGTGCGCTCATTTCGCTCTCCTTTGCGTTTGAATGAGGACACAATTGCATACCCCTCCTGACAGCATTCTGTCAGGAGGATTCATCGTATTCCGTTTCGTCGACGTCATGGTCCGGAACAGGCACAACATAGTTGAGCGCCAAACGCCCGCCATCGGCATAGACCGTTTCGCCTGTTATGTAGGAAGCCTCATCTGAGGCCAAGAAGGCCACCAATGCGGCGATTTCGGAGGCTTTTCCAATGCGTCCCAAAGGCGTGCGGGACAAGACGCGATTGCGTGCATCAGCGTCGCTGTTCACAGCGGCCAGCATAGGTGTCATGATAGAGCCGGGCCCCACTCCATTAACGCGAATGCCGTACTCGGCCAGTGACAACGCCATGACTTTTGTCAGTTGGTCCAAGCCACCCTTGGAGACGGAGTAGGGGACTTGATTACCGATTGCGACCTTGCCATTGATCGACGAGATATTCACGATTGAGCCGGGCGGGCCCCCATCTTTCACCTTGTTGACCATGAATTTTGCAACGCTTTGGCCGCACAGAAATCCACCTTTCAAATTGACACGCATCACGCGATCAAAATCTTCTTCGGCGATGTCCAAAAAATCTTCGCCATGGCTTATCCCGGCATTGTTTACCAGAATATCGATATCACCGTACTGGTCGATCACCGAGGCAATCAGATTGTGCACGTCAAGCCGATTACCCACATCGGTGGATATGAAATGCACATCGCCAAGCGACGAGAGTTCTTCTACCGCTTTCTTGCCCTTGGCCTTTTCGACATCCGCAATGGCGACTTTAGCGCCATCATGCAGAAACCGTTTTACAATGGCATAGCCGATGCCCTGCGCGCCGCCGGTGACAATTGCGATTTTTCCGTCCAGAGCCATGCTGAAATTCCCGTTTGAGCCGTTTTGAATTTAGGCGATCGACAGGTGCGATGGAAGGGCGTTGTCGAGCAAATATGCAGGCAGTCGAAAATGAAGGCGACGGCTATCAGCTCAGTGCCGTATCGGTTCAGACAAACCAAGGCACGAAGTTGGATATATGTGCTGGCAACAGCTGCGGAATGACCATCGCTTCTTCACACCAGATTTCTTACCCTGAGAGCATCGAGGTCAGCCTTGCGAAAGCTCACACCCATAGCTTGGCGGTGCAGCATACTATCTACCGCAGGAGAGACCATTGCTTGTCAGCGAAATGCTAGCCAACAGGCCCAAGCGTGATTTGATCTACATCGACGTTGAATGCTCGGTGTTGGATGCGGCGCGCACCATGCGGGAAAATCATATCAGCGCTGTGCTTGTCTTTGACGAGACCGAAAACCTGCGCGGATTGATATCAGAACGCGATCTTGTGCAAACCATCGTGCGGTTTCCTGACGATGTGGCAAATGTGCCGGTGCACCAGATCATGACAACCGAGTTGATCACCTGCCGCCCGTCGGACCCGGTGGTGGAAACTCTTGATCTGATGAACAATCACCATATCCGGCACATGCTGGTGACCGAAGGCAAGAAGCCCGTGGCGATGATCAGCATCAGGGAGTTCGACTACGCCACCAAACTGCTGCAAAAGGACGCCCATACAGACGAGCTGACTGGCCTGCACAATCGGCGTTATTTCATGGAGATGCTGGATAAGGAATTTGAACGCTACAAGCGTTTCGGCGCACCCCTATCGATTGCCATGCTTGATCTCGACAAATTCAAGGCCATCAATGACGAATATGGACATCAGGGCGGCGATCAGGTCCTGATCACCATGGCAAAATTGCTGCTGGGCGAATTGCGCGCCTATGACATTGTCGGCCGACTTGGTGGTGAGGAATTTGCGATCGTGTTTCCAAACACTTCCATTCACGATGCCCGCCTTGCCTGCTATCGCCTCATGTCGGCCATTCGCGGATATGTTCTGGTCACCGATCAGGGGCCAATCAAGTTTACTGCCAGCTTCGGACTGATTTGCGCAACACCGCAGGCAAAAAGCAGCAACAGCTTGCTGCATCATGCTGATAAATTGCTTTATGAGGCAAAGGCTTCAGGCCGCAACCGCCTTGTGATCGACCAGAGCCAGCAGGCCGCTACCGAAACCGAAAAAGAAGCGCGGAGAGGCTGAAAACCCAGCCATTGAAATCCAGCAATCAAATTGCGCCCGCTCTGGGGACTATGATTTCGATGGTTACGCAAAACTCCCCACGCTGCGTGCCTTCATGGCGGTTTCGATTTCATCCAATATGGCGGGATCATCAATGGTTGCGGGCATGTTCCATTGCTCGCCGTCGGCGATCTTCTGCATGGTGCCGCGCAGGATCTTGCCGGAACGCGTTTTGGGCAGTCTTGGGACAGTAAGCGCGATCTTGAAAGCGGCAACGGGTCCGATTTCGTCGCGTACCATTTTGACGACGTCTTTCTCAATTTGCTCGGCGCTGCCATCGGCATCGGAGTTCAAAATGAGGAACCCGGCCGGTAATTGGCCTTTCAATTGGTCGGCAATGCCGATCACCGCGCATTCAGCGACATCGGGATGCTTGCCGATGATCTCTTCCATCGCGCCGGTCGAAAGCCTGTGTCCCGCGACATTGATGATGTCGTCGGTGCGGGCCATGATGAACAGATAACCATCCTCGTCGACATAACCGGCATCGGATGTTTTGTAATAGCCTGGGAACTCATCGAGATAGGCTTCGCGGAAACGCGCATCGGCATTCCACAATGTAGGCAGGCAGCTCGGCGGTAACGGCAGCTTGACCACGATGTTGCCAAGCGTGCCGGCGGGCACCTGCTCACCTTCATCGCTGAGGACCTGAATGTCATAGCCTGGCATGGCCACGGTGGGTGAACCGATCTTGACCGGCAATTGGCCCAGTCCCACCGGATTGCCGGCGATGGCCCAAGCGGTTTCGGTCTGCCACCAATGGTCGATGACAGGTACGTTCAGCATGTCCTGCAACCATTTGATCGTATCGGGATCCGCGCGTTCACCGGCCAGAAACACCGTTCTCAAGCATGATAGATCATAATCCTTGACCAGCTGGCCCTTGCTGTCCTCCTTCTTGATGGCACGGAATGCAGTCGGGGCCGTAAACAGGCTCGAGATCTTGTATTCCTCAATGATGCGCCAGAACGCACCGGCATCGGGCGTGCCTACCGGCTTGCCTTCAAACATCATGGTGGTGGCGCCGTGCAGCAGCGGGCCATAGCAAATATAGGAATGGCCGACGACCCAGCCGACATCAGACGCTGCCCAGAACACTTCGCCGGGCTTGATGTCATAGATGGCGCTCATCGACCATTTCAGCGCCACCATGTGGCCGCCATTGTCGCGCAGCACGCCCTTGGGCTGACCCGTCGTACCGGACGTGTAAAGAATGTAGAGCGGATCGGTCGCTTCAACTTCCTCACAGGGAATGGGTGTCTGGGCCTGTTTGTGAGCGCCCACAGCGGTCGCATAGTCCACATCGCGGCCCTCGGTGAGTTCGCATTCATGTTGCGGACGCTGCAGGAACACGCAATTGGAGGGCTTGTGGTTCGCCTGCTCAATCGCCTTGTCGATCAGCGGCTTGTATTCAACCACGCGGTTTGGCTCAAGACCGCAGGAAGCGGCGATAATAACTTTGGGTTCGCAATCATTGATGCGTGTAGCGAGTTCGTGGGAGGCAAAACCACCAAACACGACGGTGTGGACGGCACCGAGCCGCGCCGTTGCCAACATGGCGGCCACCGCTTCGGGCACCATCGGCATATAGATCAGAACCCGATCGCCCTTGACCACATCAAGATCACGCAAGGTTGCAGCAAGCGCACGCACTTCATCGCGCAAGTCGCTATAGGTCCAAATGGTCTTGGAGCCGGTGATGGCGCTGTCATGAATGATAGCGGGCTGTTCGCCGCGGCCATATTTTTCGACATGACGGTCGACCGCATTGTAGCAGGTGTTGCAGGTGGCGCCAGCAAACCAGCGGCCATAGACGCCCTGGTCGGGATCAAAAATCTTGTCGGCCGGTTTGAACCAGTCGATCTCCTGCGCTGCGGTTTCCCAAAAAGCTTCGGGCGCGTTCTGCCAGCTTTCATAGACGTTGTGATAATTTGATCCGCTCATGCGCCAATCCTCCCCGGGGGTAATCTGTTTTGACGCAGTCTATTGATCACTTTTCGCTATGACCATCCCGACTTTTGAACAAGGGAAGGTTTGATCTGGCGCAATGCAAAGTTTGATCGTTCCATTGCATCCGGACCATTCAATGCGGTTGATTGCGGTGCTGTGAACTGGCTTGCGAGGAGCGAATGCCAGACGAAAAGCCAAACCCGGTCTGTCAAAAAAGCTAGTCGGCGGTTTCAAGCCTTATCACAACAATCCCGGTTTTTTGCCCCGACTCGACATATTGGAACGCCTCGACAATCTGATCGAGTGCATAGCTCCGATCGAATATTCCCCTATACTTTCCTTCAGCCATCAAGCCGGCCAGTCGTTGGATGAATTCCGGCGCATCCTCAGGGAAAGGCGTTTGGACACGCCTGCTTCCAACCATGGCAAA
>JAHEJF010000097.1 GCA_024639025.1 Ahrensia sp.
GTATCTTCGTACAGTCTTCTTCCAAGTTCACGGCTGTGGTCATCCACGGTTCTGGCCAACTCGTTATAGGCACCAACAATCTCTTGCAATTCCTTGATGTTCGAATGCGACCGGCTGGGTGAAACGGCCTTTGGGGTGCCGGTTCTTGATTGCTCTGTCAGGTCTCTATTGAGGTTCTCAAGCGGACGAGCCAAGCAGCGAATTGAAAATTTGATAGAAGCGAATGTTAACAACACGGCAAGAAAAAGTCCGCCCAGCAATGGCAGCAGATTGGCGATTGCCTTTGCCTCCAACTCAGAAACGGGCTGGGGGATCATTACGCCCCAACCCGGTCCGGGTACAAAGGTCAGGCCTGCAATCATGTCGCCATCAAGCGCCGGTGAATAAAAGCGCTCAACACCTGTTTCACCATTTATCATTCGCGCAACGGCCGAGACCGCAGAGAGGTTTTGAGCTGACTGAACCCAGGACTCAAGCGGGTGGGACAATACGTTACCCTCTTGATCGACAATGGCCGCATGTCCCTTTGCACCAAATGAGATTTCGCTGCCCAACTGCTGGAAATAGCCGGTACCAATTTCCGCAACAGCGATGTTCTGTCCCATTCTAGCAACCAGGAATATGCAATTTTCTGCTTCTGGTTGGCGCCATACCGGCGAAAACCGGAACCGGCTGCTGGTTGCATGGGCTTGAAGAAACTCGAGCAATGCACCTTCAAATTTTGAATCCGAGACAGAATGAAGCACATTTCCGCTTTGCCCATCAATGATCGCAACGTTGCGAATGCCCAAATTGCCCAACAGCTCGTCGGCATTTTCTGGCGTATGATCGTGTAGCAATGCACTCGAAACAGTTTTCACCGTTACTCTGATGTCTTTCTCATAACGCGAAAGAGCGGAGGACAGGTTTTGAGCCAACAGAAGGTGCCGGTCCTCAACTTCACTGAGTTCGCGAACCAATGTCCGTTCGTAGGTAATCCAGGTAAGGGCGAGCAACGGCACCAGGCCTACGAAAATCAAAGCGGCGAGCAGGCCATGTCGAATCCGTAACGTCATCTTGTCTGCCCAATCAACAACTGCTTCGCGATGTGCCGCTTCCGGTTCAAGTTGCTTGTACGATCGGAGCAAAGTCCATCACTGACCAGGAATTTCGGTTCAATTTCGATTTTCACGCGTCGCAACTCCGCCAGAAATCCTTGTTTTTTCAGTATGCCGACACGTTGCTTGTTCAGCATTGTGTCCGTCAGACTGCGATCACTTAGATTCAGATATTCAACTATTGGACATTCAGAACTGCGCTGATGCTTGTGCCGGCTTCATGCCGCCCGGTACGCAAACGCGCGCACGTCGCACCAGACTAAGACGTTGCGATTGCGATGCAGTTAATCGCATTTACAAGCTGTTTGAGTGGTTAATGGTTCATCACGATTGGCATTGACATTGTCACTTCACCGTACCGGGCAAATGCATGCCAAGTGAAATGCACTTTGAAATTCAAGCCGCTAAAAGGATTCCAGGTTCGATTTACAATAATCTGGACATTTGTCCATAATTGAACTATATATAGACAAAAGGAAGGAACATGCTCACCGCACTGGAAAATGCGTCCAACGACCCGATCCAAACGGAGACAGGCAATTACAGCCAGGACGAATTGCACGCCATGCAACGTGCTGTCATCAAACTGTTTGACAAATGGGGTGTCAGCGATGTGGACGCTGCCGTGTTATTGGGTGGTATCGCAGCCAAAACGTACCGCCGCTGGAAGGACGGCGATTATGGGCGTGTAAACCGCGACCTGGCCGATCGCATGTCCAATTTGCTGGGAATCCACAAGGCGCTGCGGATCATCTTTACCAATCCCGCTCAAGCGTATGGCTGGATCAAGTCAGAAAACAAATCGCTGGGTGGCCGCATGCCGCTTGCAATCATGATGCAAGGCGGCATGAACGATATTGTGCGCATCCGGCGTTATTTGGATTCCGTGCGCGGCGGATGGTAGAGGCCCCGACGGTATGGGTAACCTGGCCACAAACGCACCGGCTTATCCTGTCTCACTTCCCTCCCATTGATCTTTTTGATGACATCGCTGATCCACAGGATTGGCAGCATCTTGTAAAGGCTGAAGCACGCACCAATCCACGCATAATCGAAGAGATCGGCGACTTGACTTTGGTGCCCGTCGAACGCCGCCTCGCCGGACCCGGCGCGTCCTGGGTAATGGCCGCCTTCACCCATATTTCCCCGGATCGAACATCCCGTTTTTCTGATGGCAGCTATGGCGTCTACTATGCCGGTGACGCACTGGAAACAGCTCTGCGGGAACATTGTTTCCATATGGCACGCTTTTACGCTGACTCTGATTGCAACCCTGGATGGATATCAGAGGTGCGGCAGCTCATCGGCTCAATCGACAGCAACCTGACAGACATAAGAGGTGACGGATTTGAGCGGTTGCTCGAAAAGGACGTGGCGCAATATGGACCGGCACAGCAATTTGCTGCCGGGCAAAAGGCCGAGGGCTCGAACGGCATCGTCTATCCCAGCCAACGCCATGCCGCCGGGCAGTGCATTGCAGCGTTTTATCCCGATGTCGTCGGCATCCCGCAACAAGGTGATCATTTTCGCTATCACTGGAACGGCACCGAAATTGACTATGTGCAGCAGAAATCCGGTCAGAGTTCTGTTTTCGACATGCGCGCATAGCGTGGGGCCAGCCTGATTGCAGTGTTGATCCGCTGATTGACATCGACCAGATTACGGTTCAATCCAGCGGTTACCCATCCTCCATTTTCAATTCGGAAAGCAGCAATGGCAATCGGCATCAAGCTTGAAACCGTCGCGCCGGCACTGTTCGTTCTGATCTGGTCGACAGGTTGGATCGTTGCCAAATATGTCTCCTTCAATGCCGATCCCCTGACCTTTCTTGTCTACCGGTTTGCGATCGCCACGCTGGTTTTTGCAGCCATTGCCATTGCCATGTCGGCAAAATGGCCCACGACACGGATGGGCTGGGTGCACGCGCTGTTCTCGGGACTATTGCTGCATGTCATCTATTTGGGCGGAATCTGGTGGGCCATCAATCAAGGTGTCCCCTCTTCTATTTCAGGTGTTCTGGCTGCCGTTCAACCGCTTCTGACAGCACTTATCGCCTATTGGGCTGTCCATGAGCGTCTTGCCGGTGGACAAAAATTGGGTCTGGTACTGGGCTTTGTCGGACTGATCATTGCCATCGGTCCAAACCTTTGGGGGCTTGATAGGGCGTCCATCGAACCATCCCTGCTTCCCCTGGTGGTCAATGTGGTTTCAATGATCAGCGTAACCCTTGGGACCATCTACCAGAAGAAATACCTGCAGGAAGGGGACCTCATCCCCATTGCAGGGATCCAGTTTTTGGGCGCGTCGATCTTCTTGCTGCCCGTTGCGCTTGTTCTTGAGCCCATGCAAATGACTTGGAATATTCACGCAGTGCTTGCGATGCTGTGGTCGGTTTTTGGCTTGTCGCTGGGCGCCATCACACTTCTGCTGTTCCTGATCAGAAAGGGTCAGGTCAGCCGCGCTGCATCGCTAATTTATCTGATCCCGGCTGTGGTAGGCTTTGAAGCGTGGGTGCTCTTTGGCGAGGACATCTCTCTGCCCTTCATCATTGGGACGATTATTGTTGTTTTCGGCGTCTGGCTTGTTAACCGCAAACCGTCCAAACCGGTTCAACGATAGGCAATGCCTTAATCAAACAAAACCTCCCCGCACAGGGCGCGGGGAGGCCAAAAAGTTATCCGTTGTCTTGGACTGCCTAGATCTTTTTCCGCTCGGAAAGCAGGGCTTTCCAAAGACAGTAGCACATGATCAGCACGACCACAGTAAACGGAATACCTGTCGAAACTGCCGCGCCTTGAAGGGCGGACAATCCACCACCAAGCAGCAGTGCGATGGCAACCAGGCCTTCCAAAGTACACCAGAAGACCCGCTGAATGACAGGTGCGTCCATTTTGCCGCCCGCAGTGATTGTATCAATCACCAGTGAGCCGCTGTCCGATGACGTCACAAAGAAGATGACAATCAGGACAAGTGCAATTGGTGCAACGATACCATAGAGCGGAAGCTCCTTCAGGAAGCCGAACAGGGCACCTTCTGGTTTGTAGCTGTCCACAACGGTTGCTGTAACACCCTCGGCACCACCTGCATTGATCATGTCAATGGCAGCACCACCGAATGTCGACATCCACAGAGCACAGACAAGTGTGGGTGCAATCAGTGCACACAGAACGAATTCGCGCACCGTGCGACCCTTCGAGATGCGGGCAATAAACATGCCCACAAAGGGTGACCATGCGATCCACCACGCCCAGTAGAAGGTTGTCCAGCCATGGAAATAGCTGGTGTCTTCACGACCAAACGGATTGGATAGCGCCGGCAACAGGGTAATATAATCAACCATCACGCTGAAGTAACGCGTGAACGCACTGACTATGCCCGTCATCAGAATGACGAAAATAAACAGTGCAACGGCCATCACCATGTTGATCTCTGACAGCCGCTTCACGCCCTTGTCCATACCCAAAAGCACGGAACCCAGTGCGATGAGCGTGATGCCGATAATCAGCAGAACGATCACGGTATTACTCGGTTCTATGCCGAATATCTCGTTCAAACCAGCTGCCACCTGTTGCGCACCCAGACCAAGCGATGTGGTCAGTCCGAACAAGGTCGCGAAAACGGCGAGCGTATCGATAGTGTGGCCCCACCAACCCCATACACGCTCTCCCAGAAGTGGATAGAACGCAGAGCGAAGTGTGAGCGGGAGCCCCAGATTGTAGCAGAAGATCGCCAGGCTCAGACCGACCGCAGCATACACGGCCCATCCTTCAAGACCCCAGTGGTGAATGGTCCCAACCACGCCAATATACTCATTACCAGGCTCGGCAATGTCGATGCCCAGCGGACGGGCGCCACCACCCTCAGAGAAGTTGTAGTAAACCGGCTCAAGCACACCGAAGAACAAGAGGCCAATACCAATGCCAGCCGCGAACATCATCGCAATCCATCCGGCATAGGAATAATCTGGCTTTGCGTCCTTGCCACCTATTCGGACTGAGCCAACAGGCAGCACAATCAAGGCAAGACAGAATAGCGTGATTGCATCAACAGAAAGCACAAGGAACCAGTCAAATGTGCTTGTGAGCCAGGGCCTCAGCCACCCAAAAAAGGAAGCCGAAGCTTCCTGGTTGGCCAGTGACAGAAGCACGAAGCCGAAAATCACGATACTTGAAATCAAAAATACCGGATTATGGATGTCCAGGCCCATAGGACGAATATTGTCCTGCCCCATCTCATAATCGGTGGAATATTCTTCGCCGACACCGTCGGCCTCAGATACGGCCATTGGTTTCCTCCCCTTTAGAATGCTTTTTATTCAATTATACGCGGACGATAGGTCAATTTTGCTATTTGTCAAAAGTGCCCTACGCCAAAAGTTGGAGAATTCGCGACTTCTCCACCGGTCTGCGAGACAATTTGACCCGAAAAGCCGCCTTGGCTTTTGGTGCACAAACGAATAGCTAATCTGAAAAGGAAAGAGGTTTTGCGAGTGTGCAGGCGACAATTTGGCTTTGAAAACTTGGCCATCCGGCTTGTGCTGATCGCATCATTTGTGCTTGCCGCATTCGCGCACACAGGGCCATCGCTGTCTCTAGCATTACCATCGGGTATCGATGCACGGGCCTATGCAGCGCAATATACTTTGCCCGACGGCGCGCTTCCAATCCTGTGCGACAAGTCGGGCAACGGAGGAACGCACCATTCTGGCGCAAGCCCTTGCGAATTCTGCTCTCTGGTTGAAAACGCAGCACTTGCCCACCCCGCTGAGGCGATATCTCGACCAGCATTCGATGTGTCACTCGACAATTGTCTTGGGTGCCAAGATGAATTTTTGGTCCAACGCCAATTGGGTCTGCATGGCGCATCCAGGGCCCCGCCCCTCGCCTGAACACTTTTTATAACAACATCATTCCAATTTCGCATCACTGATGCGTCCATTGCGTTATGGAGACAGCAATGAAAAAACTCCTTCTCGTAGCAGCAGCCAGTCTGTTCTGGACCCAAACTGCCCTTGCCGAACAATTCACGATCGGTGATCTCACCATAAGCAACCCCATGATCCGTGCGACACCCGTCAATGCACCGGTTTCGGGCGGCTACATGACAATCACAAATGGCGGCACAGATGACGACCGCTTGACCGCCGTTACGGTAGACTTTGCCCGGGAAAGCCAAATCCATGAAATGAAGATGGATGGCGATGTAATGAAGATGCGCGAAATCGACGGCGGGTTGGTCATCCCTGCCGGCGAAACCGTCGTGCTTCAACCCGGAGGTTTCCACATCATGTTCATGAAACTTGATCAGCAACTCAAACAAGACCAGCGTTTTGACGCCACGCTGACATTTGAAAATGAGGGAACCGTCGATGTCACACTCACTGTTGCGGATCTGGCGGCGATCAAGGAATCGCTGGGCGGTGACGAAATGAAAATGGAAATGAAAGCCAATTAGGACGCATGTTCATGGCTCCAAGTCC
>JAHEJF010000098.1 GCA_024639025.1 Ahrensia sp.
TCATGGGACTTATGACCATGGCCAATGGTGTGTCTCATATCACCGAGACGATCTTTGAAAACCGCTTCATGCATGTGTCAGAACTGGCGCGGTTGGGGGCCGATATTTCCCTGTCAGGACAAACGGCGACCGTGACCGGTGTGCCGGTATTGAAGGGGGCTCAGGTAATGGCAACGGATCTGCGTGCATCCTCGACCATGATTATTGCCGGCCTGGCGGCAGAGGGCGTGACAGAAGTCAGTCGCGTTTACCATCTGGATCGTGGATTTGAACGTCTGGAAGAGAAGCTTCAGGCGTGCGGTGCCCAGGTTGAGCGTATGTCGCATTGAATGCACACTCCAATTCAAGCCAAATATTACATCGATTTGTTGCAATGCAGCATATTGCGGGTTAGGTCATGGGCTTGATCCGCATCTAATTGAATTAACCGAGGCAAAAATGGCCGGTTTGAAACTCATGGCATTCGACGAGCAGGATTTGGACGTCATTTCGGCGCAAGTCCAGGACGCCGTATCCAAACCAGAAATGTTGGAGTTCTCGGCAAAAAGAAAGCAGTTTTCTCTGGTCTTGAACAGGTTTGCCTGGGATGCGGTGGCGGGCAAGCGCGCGTCGGGATACGAACGCCGCGGCACAATCCTGGTTTTCGCGGGCGTCAATGGGGTCAAGGCGCTGGGCATTCGTCGCGACGATCCAGGCCAAGTTTTGTCTTTGTTGACGATCAAGTTCACGCCGGGCGATCTGCCAGCTGGCAAGATTGACCTGATTTTTGCAAATGGTCCGATCGTTCAGTTAGATGTGGAGTGTATAGAAGCACGATTGGACGATGTGGGCTCTGCATGGGAGACCAAGTTCAAGCCACGCCACCCATTGGCATAGTCAATTTACCTTTCCGGAGACACCCGTGCCGCAGTACCTCAACGTCAACGACCCTGATTTCGACACACGCTTCATGCGCTTTTTGGGCATGAAACGCGAAGTGTCCGAGGATGTCGATTTGGCTGTGCGCGATATTCTGGAAGACGTCCGCAAACGCGGCGATGAGGCAGTTTTCGAATATACGCTGAAGTTTGACCGGCTCGATTTGAGCGACGTGTCCATGCGCGTCATGCCCGCAGAAATTGAAGCCGCCATTGCAGATGTTGGCGCTGAAACGCTGGCAGCCCTTGAACTGGCGCGTGACCGCATTGTTTCGCATCATAAGCGCCAATTGCCCAAAGATGATCACTACACAGATACAATTGGCGTCGAATTGGGTTCGCGCTGGACGGCGATTGAGGCAGTCGGATTGTATGTACCTGGCGGTACGGCATCCTATCCAAGCTCAGTGTTGATGAATGCGCTACCGGCCGTGGTTGCCGGTGTCGAACGCATTGCCATGGTGGTGCCGTCGCCCGATGGTGCACTTAATCCGCTTGTGTTGGCAGCTGCCAAGCTTGCGGGCGTATCAGAAATTTACCGGATCGGCGGCGCCCAGGCGGTTGCAGCGCTCGCCTTTGGCACACAGACTGTTGCACCTGTTGCCAAGATCGTCGGGCCTGGCAATGCCTATGTGGCTGCGGCGAAGCGACGGGTCTTTGGGACCGTTGGTATCGACATGATCGCAGGGCCGTCCGAGGTTCTTGTTGTGGCTGACAAGAACAATGATCCCGATTGGCTGGCAGCCGACTTGTTGGCGCAGGCCGAACACGATACCGGCGCGCAGGCAATTTTGCTGACAGATGACGCGGCTTTGGGTGACGCCGTCGCGCGCGCCATAGAGCGCCAGTTGGTGCTGTTGGGCAGAGCAGAAACTGCCGCTGCAAGCTGGGCGGATTTTGGCGGCATCATCATTGTCGACGATATTGCCTCAGAGCATTCGCTTGATCTGATCAACAGGATTGCCGCAGAGCATCTGGAGCTTGCATGTACGCAAGCTGATGCCTTGGCAAAGCGGGTGCGCAATGCGGGCGCCATTTTTATCGGGCGGCACACACCGGAGGTAATCGGCGATTATGTGGGTGGCTCAAACCACGTCCTGCCGACAGCACGTTCTGCCCGCTTTTCCTCAGGCCTTGGTGTGCTTGATTTCATGAAGCGGACATCCATGCTCAAACTGGGTGCAGAGCAATTGCGGGCGCTTGGTCCAGCCGCAATCAAACTTGCCCAGGCTGAAGGGCTTGACGCACACGGACGCTCAGTGTCCATTCGCCTCAATCTTGACGTAGAGAAAAGCCGATGAGCGAAGGTGGAGAATTTGAACCCAATGACAGGCTGACAGACATTACTCTGGATCAGTCTATTGGTCGTTCCACACCTGACGTGGAGCACGAGCGCGCCGTTGCGATTTTTGACTTGCTTGAGCAGAATAATTTCAAGCCTGTTGGCGAGGATGTTGTACATGGTCCCTATCATCTGAAACTGGCGGTAATTGACGGAAAACTGGTCTTTGAAATTGTCACCGAGAGTGGGTCAGAGGTTGCCGTCCACATCCTCTCGCTGGGGCCATTTCGCCGGATTGTGCGTGACTATTTCATGATATGCGAAAGCTATTACGAGGCGATCAAGACAGCCTCGACCGGTCAGATTGAAACGATCGATATGGCGAGAAGGGGTGTCCACAATGACGGATCCCAAACGCTGCAGGACCGGCTGGAAGGAAAGGTGATGGTCGATTTTGACACCGCCAGACGTCTTTTCACCCTTGTTTGTGTGTTGCACTGGAAGGGTTGAGTTCAGTCACTATATTGAGAACACTACATTATTAGCTGTTCAAATGGTCGTTGATGTTATATTTGAGCCGCTTGAGGGGAGCTGTTGCTCCTAGGACTGCACAAAAAGGAAGGTGCCTGTAAACGAATGGCGAAGGAAGAACTTCTTGAATTTCCCGGCGTGGTTTCGGAATTGCTGCCGAATGCCACTTTCCGCGTAAAACTGGAAAATGATCATGAGATCATCGCCCATACTGCTGGCAAGATGCGCAAGAACCGCATCCGCGTCTTGACTGGCGACAAGGTGCTGGTCGAAATGACCCCCTACGATCTGACAAAAGGTCGAATCACATACCGCTTCAAATAAATCCTGATCATCGGCCAAGCCCGACATGAGTGTTTTTCAAAAACTGATTCTGGCTTCCGGTTCACCCCGACGTGTCGACCTGCTTGCACAAGCTGGTATTGAACCCGATCGGCTGCTTCCTGCCAATGTAGACGAAACGCCTCTCAGGGCCGAACATCCAAAGTCGATGGCCAGACGTCTGGCCAAGGCCAAGGCTGACAAGGCACTGAAGATGTACCGGGAAGATGGCGGTGACGAGGATGCCTATATCCTGGCCGCCGATACGGTTGTCTCGGTGGGTCGTCAAATCATGCCAAAAGCCGACCTTCTGGACGAAGCCGCGCAATCGTTGCGGATGTTGTCTGGCCGCGCCCATAAAGTGCACACGGGCCTATGCCTGATCACGCCCAAGGGAAAGTCACGGCTTAGTGTTGTTGAGACCAAGGTTCGGTTCAAACGCATTACCCGTGACGAAATGGAGGCCTATCTTGCTTCCGGTGACTGGCGCGCCAAAGCAGGTGGTTACGCCATCCAGGGTCTTGCGGGCACCTTTGTTGTCAAACTGGTTGGCTCTTACAGCAATGTGGTGGGCCTGCCTCTCTATGAAACCGTGAAGCTGTTAACTGATGAGGGTTTCAAAGTGCATTTCAACTGGCTTTCGGGCGGCAATTGACATGGCAGACATTGAACCGCTGCGCCCCAAGATCAAATGCCCTGAATGCAAACGCGAGAGCGCGCGAGAAACCTATCCATTCTGCTCTGTCCGGTGCAAGGAAGTTGATCTGAACAGATGGCTTTCTGGGGAGTATGTTATTCCCGGTCCGCAGATTTCCGATGAAGATGACTACGAGAACGTCGAGTACCGGCCCGACGTGAAGGACTAGTCGTCCCCAAGCGGGCGCCGAAGTTTACTCTTTTTACGCGATCTTGATTTAGTTTGGTGGCTTGGGCGTGGTTTTTGCGCGACGGGACAAGGGTGGACAGATGCGTTTTGCCTTTATAGGCACCGGCTTCGTTGCCGACTATTACATGAAGACGCTGGTCAACCATCCCGCGCTCAGCGTGGCCGGCGTCTATGATATCAATGGGCCCAGACTGGCGCAGTTTTCCAAGCACTATGGTTGCAATGCCTATGCCAGTCAGCAAGCGCTGCTTGAAGACGAGACGGTGCAAGCGGTGGCCGTCCTGACTGATCCGGAGAGCCATTTTGACATCGCAAGTGCGGCGCTTGCAGCTGGAAAACATGTCTACTGCGAAAAGCCGATGACGCTAAAATTCGATCACGCACGTCGGTTGGTTGCCCAGGCGGACGCTGCTGGTCTTGTGCTCGCCAGTGCACCGGCAAATCTCTACTCCGATGCTATTGATCTGGTTCGGAACTCGATTCAGGAAGACGCCATTGGCAAGCCGATATTGGTTTACGCTGAAATGGAAGATGGCGCCGTGTTCAGGGAAAACTGGTCTGCATGGCGCAGCGAAAGTGGTGCGGCATGGCCTGGTGTGGAAGAGTTCAAAGTTGGCTGCACATTGGAGCATGCCGGTTACAGCCTGAGTTGGTTGGTCGGCCTGTTTGGCCCGATCAAGACGATCACGGGCACATCAGCGGCACTGTTTCTGGACAAGCATGATGAGATCGGCGCAGACCAGGTCGGACCGGACTTTTCGACTGCGGTCCTGACATTTGAAAGCGGTGTTGTTGCGCGCCTGACCTGCGGGCTTTGCGCGCCCAAGGACCGCACGATGACCGTGATGGGCTCAAAAGGCACACTGCATGTTGCAGATGTGTGGGACAACCGTTCGGATGTGTTGGTTCAGTCAGAGATGCATCATCGATCGTTTATGGCGCGCCTTGTCCGCAGAATTGAAGCCGCGCGCGGCAAATATTCATATTTCAACAGGGCAGGTGGCCAAAAGTTGCGTTACGCAAACGCCGTAGCATCAAGAATTTTGCCAAACTATCCTTCCCAGATTGATTTTGCGGCCGGATTGCTGGCGGTTGCTGATTGTGCTGCCGGGCAGGGACGAAAACGCGAAATATTGGCAGCAGAGGCGCTGCATTTCACCGAGGCCTGTTTGGCGTTGAACAATTTGGGGCCGGGCGGGACAATCTATGAGATGACGTCGTCGCTCTGAGGTTTGGCAGCTTGAAGCCAAAGCGTATCTATCGCCTGCAGAACGGCCGGATCCAGATCAAGATCAGAATTCCAGTAGTCACCAGCGGGATGTATGAGCGCGGCGTGATCTTCACTTGCCCGGGCAGCCTTTATTTGCTCCGCGCTTAAACGCCCATCAATCTGGTGCAACAGTCTTTGTTGATCTGTCTCGCACACTGTTTCAAGCGACTTGGAGTCAAAACGGGGAAAGGTGAGCCTGCTCGCGGGCAGATCTGAAAGATTGGCGCAGGCACAGGATTGTTCTGCCGCCAGGATCATCAGCCGATTGGACTTTGCTTCCAATGATTGCAGTGTCGGATCGCTGCGCAACGGATCCGCAGCACCCTTGCCGTAAAAGTGGGATTGTCCGTTAATCTGATCATAGATCATGTCACAGCCGCAAAACAGCAGCAGGTCCGGTTCAAGTTGACGCAAGGCCCAATAGGCGGCGGTAAAGGCCATGGTTGCGCCGGCGTATATGATGCCTCCATAGGCATTGTTTGCTGGCACATATTGCTCAAATGTCACCAGCGTTTGATTTGATTGCGGTGTGGGGCGTCTTTGTGCGGGAAAGTCCTCGGGGTGAATGGCGTGGGTCCAATCGGGCCGAATTGACCAGGCATTGTTGAGCGCAACCAGCGCGTTTACGCGGTGAAGGTCGAATAGCTGGGCACTGACAGCGTCAGGTGCGCTACCTAAGATAAGGACTGTTTTCACTGTTTTGCCACTGCATGCCTTGGGACCTGTCTTTACGTTAATCCATGCGGAGCAAATGACAAGCTTGCGTCCGCATCGCGTCGGGCGTACAGAAGCGCCGTGTCAGTTGGCTGGGCGGCCGCGCCGTTTCATATGTCGAAAGACGAGCGGTGAGGAAAGTCCGGGCTCCATTGAGAACGGTGCCGGATAGCGTCCGGCGAGGGCGACCTTAGGGAAAGTGCCACAGAAAGCAAACCGCCACTTCTGGTGTTCGCACCAGTGGAGGCAAGGGTGAAAGGGTGCGGTAAGAGCGCACCGCATGGCTGGTAACAGTCATGGCAAGGTAAACCCCACCGGGAGCAAGACCGAATAGGGATGGCGTCGGCGCTCGCGCCGCGCGTGCTCTGCGCGAGCCATCCGGGTAGGTTGCAAGAGGCGTGTAGTAATATGCGTCCCAGATGAATGGCCGCCACGTCCAGGGTTTCGATCCTGGGCCATACAGAACCCGGCTTACAGGCCATCTGACACGCTCATTTTTTGTATTTTCGATTCCTTTTTGTGCTCACATTGATCACGAAGTGCGTGAGGATTGGTGAGGCGCGGGGGTAATCCTGGCCCGTTTTGATCACGCCGGGGTTG
>JAHEJF010000099.1 GCA_024639025.1 Ahrensia sp.
AGCAACTTGGCGGTTTTGGTGGCGCTCCGTAGTATTCCAGGACGGCACTGTCAGAGTAAAATTTGTTGCTTGGGTTGCGAGCCCAGTATGAGTTCAAGGGCGTTGAAATTGCTCGGTTTATCCAGCTTTGTGTAACCCGATTGAACCGCTTCCAAGGTACTATTTGTTCTACTCTGATAGTATCCATTAAGTGGAAGCTTTAGGCCGGAAGCGGACAGCGTTTTTCAACGTCTTGATTGGGCGGAAAGCTGCCTCAACATAACTTATCCGAAAGTTCGCACCCTCCCGCATGATGTGAGGCGAATGGCGTGTCGCCTCATCGCTTTCACAGGTGTTTGCGTAAGAGCGGCGATCCGAGGCCCTCATTTCAAAGCGCCTTACACTTGGATTTGAGAAGAAATGAAATCTATTGAGCGCCTGATTTCCGCTACTGGGTTAGGCAACGCGTGGATACGGGGAGAAAAGCACTCGAACGATAGCGGTCCACGATAACCGCCTTCAATAAGCGCAGCGATTTGTTCGATGTTGCCGAGGCGGTCAAGGCCATCAACCAAGACGCGGTGTTCGTCTTCCATTTCATTGGGCTGAAGACCTTGGTCGACCACGCCGGAAACATGCACGATCCCGGTCCACGCCGGAAAGATTTCGCCACCACCTGCCAGAAAATGGTGAAACGTGTCGTGGACGATCAGAAACTGATTACGACTGGCGACGGCTTCAATGGCCTCGATGCATTCAACCTTTGAACGTAGCGATGATCTCTCAAAACCTAGAGGTTCGACCAAGGCGGTCATGCCGGCTTCTTCGAGCACGGGGCAGATCTCCCTGAGTGCCAGCCGCAAATTGGACTGCCGTTCGCCATTGCCCTTCTGAGTGTCATCGTTTCGCGGTATCAGGCTGATCGTCTCGGCGCCACTTGCTTTGGCCGTGGCAACCAGAGACGTCACTTCTTCGGCAATCGCATCGGTCCAGGTGTTAAACGGGTATACCTGGCTAAGCCCAACAATCCGCAATTTTTGCCGACGGACTTCAGCGGCAACTACTTCGGGAGGCTCACCAGAGTATAGCGGTGTCTGAAGGTCGTTGCGGAACTCAACGCCAATACATCCCAATTCAACCGAAGCCGCAAGCAGATCACGCCATGGCAAATGCGGCATCGTCATATGGTTGATCACGAAATCCGGCAATCCATCCCCCTTGTTTGAACAGAGGCCATCGTCCTCATTTCAGCGGACATTAATTTCCCAGTGCTCGAACGGCAACTTTGCGAACACAGCCGACATTTACTTAACCACAGGCAGGGTCTTGTCAGCCATTGCAGCCTAATTCTCAACCAGCTGCGTCAATGACAATACATTTCCGCTTGGATCATTCAACCACGCAATCTTGTGTCCGTCAGGACTTGTCCAAACTCCAAGATCATCCTGTGGAAGTTGGTCGAACCGCAGAAACTGTACGCCCCTACGCGCCAGTTCCTCCATGTTGGCAACGATGTTTGCAACGTGCCAGCCATGCGCGGTGTAGGTAGCAGGTGATAGATTTGGGACTATCTGCACTCGGAGCAAATGATCGCTATCGGAAAAAACCAGTGCGAAAGGAGGATTTTCAATAAGCTCAAGACCCAGAAAATCCTTAAAAAACACTCGTGCTTCAACTGGATTGTCAGTTGCGATGAACGAAATGGGCGTTCGTCATCATATTCTCTTGGCAGACGTTAAATGCCTATGCAGCATTTGTCACAATGGGCTTAAAATGGGCGTTCGTCTCGTCTTGGTCGAAGTTCGGCTTTGGGCCGGAAGATGAAATCGACAAGAATAGCAGTTCAACGTTAGCTATGCGGACAAAGCTGCCGTTGCATGCAGATGACAGGATGCTATCGTTGATGCAAAATATTCTAGATGGATTTCTCTTTCAAAAGTGAAGCACATGAACAGCAGCAAACCAGCGACTCTCAAAACCGATGCTAAGCTAAGCGCATTCGTGCAAGATGTAAGCCAGAGCCTGTTGGACGGCAAGCGCCATCAGACGCCAGGATTTGGAACTTTTTCAACCTGTACGCGGAAAGCGACCATGGATCGTGCAGCCTGCAAAATGGCCATGTTCCGCCCAAGCGCGGAGCTTCGAGAGTATGCCAGCGGCGGCCCGCCACCTCCGGTTTCTGGAACTCATTCTGAGGTTGTAATGTCTATCGTTGAAGCTATGCAAAGCGAGCATGGTATTGAGGTGCCATGTCTCGGCCGAATCGCCGTGATTCCAGTAACCGGAAAGAAGCCAAAGTTGATATTTCATGGCGCAGAAGAACTCAATCACGTGTTGGACGCGGTCTAAGACTCTCCTTGGGTTCGGAGCGGTCGTTAGCTACAATATCATTAATCGTCAGCTCCGCGGACTTAGCTGCCGTTTATGAACTGATCTGAATCTCTCAATGCTCACCAATGCAAATCTCATGATCGGCAAGCGCTTCAATAACAGCGCATTCAGCAACATAACCTGAGTCACATTTGGAAATCCTCTTCAATTCTCGCTCTAACCGCCGGAGTTTTGTAATTCTGTCCTGAACGTCATGTAGATGCCTTACCGCTATGCTATGCGCATCATGGCAGGGTTTTTCTGGATGCCGACTTAATTCCAAAAGCCCCTTGATGTCATCGATAGTGAATCCAAGGTCGCGCGAATGACGAATGAAAGAAAGTTGGTTTAATCCAGCTTTTGTATAGCGCCGCTGATTGCCCGCAGACCTTTCTGGTTCGTCAATCAGCCCCTTTTGTTCATAGTAGCGAATGGTTGGGATTTTCACGCCCGTGCGTTTGGAAAGCTCTCCGATGGAAAACATAAAAATACCTCTTGAAGCTATAGCTGCTAGAGGGATTATATTTTCAGTCATCGAGTTAGCAAGGATAATTCCATGGTGGTGGAAACCAGCAATCATGTGTCAAAAAATGTGGGCAATGAAGCAAGTTGCGGATGCTCCGGCAATCCACAATTTGATGGTATTGACCCAGTATACAAGCGCATATTGTGGGCGGTCATTTTGATCAATGCCACTATGTTCATTGTGGAAATGTCTGCCGGTCAACTCGCGGGCTCCCAGGCACTGCAAGCTGACGCTCTGGATTTTTTGGGCGATGCATTCACCTATGGACTAAGCCTCGCGGTGATTGGAATGAGCCTGAAAGTCCGGTCTGCTGCGGCGATATTCAAGGGGCTAACGCTATTGCTAATGGGCCTATGGGTGTTTGGCTCAACCGCATATCAGTTTTTGGTGCTCGGTGTTCCCAAGGCAGAAATCATGGGGGGCGTCGGTTTCCTGGCGCTCTCCGCCAACCTTCTCAGTGTGTTTTTACTCATGCGCTATAAGGACGGCGACGCCAATGTTCGCTCTGTGTGGCTTTGCTCCCGCAATGACGCCATCGGCAATGTCGCAGTGATGTTTGCTGCTATCGGTGTCTGGGGCACGGCAACTGGCTGGCCGGACTTGATCGTGGCGACTGTCATGGCAGGTCTGTTCTTGTCGTCCTCGTTCCAGATTATGCGCCAAGCCTTGGCTGAACGCCGCGCGCATCGGGCTCATGAGCATACAACAATCCAGTAGGTGTGGGCCCGAAGCTGACTTTCGATGCACACTGCTTCAAGGGCACCTCAGCCAGTTTTTGTCGGCCGGCATTCAAACGGGGCGTACCGAGCGAAATGGGTTGGAAGTCTTTTGATACCTTCAGTGTTCAAACCTTACAGAATTGGGCTATTGTTTTGTCCGACCGTGCATTCTTGTGTCCAGAAAGGTATGATATTCCATGGTCATTTCCTCGAGCCGGTCAGCGCGACTGACCTCAATACAACTGCCCGTGTTTGGCATGGATGCAGAAGAGCCAGCTCTTGACTCCGCTCTGTACAAGCAGAGATACGAAGGACTGATATCCTCTATTCGAGAGAGCACCGCGGATGCATTTCTGATCTACGCAGATCGGGAACACGCTGCGAACCTTTCCTGGCTGACCGGCTTTGATCCGAGATTTGAAGAAGCTCTCTTAATTGTGGTTCCTGGTCGAGATCCCATGCTTCTTACCGGGCCGGAAAACCAAGGCGTTGCGAAAGCTGCGCCAATCCCGATGGATGTTCGCCTGTATCCCCCCATGGGACTGATGGGACAGGATCGCAGTGAAACCGAAGACCTTGCGGAGCTCATACAGCTTGGAGGGATTACAAAGAGAAGTTGTGTCGGCGTTTGTGGTTGGAAGTATTTTGAACAGCAAGAACACATTGCCCCTGAGTCCTGGATTGAAATTCCTGCCTACATTACAGACGCGTTGCGCGGCGTAGTTGGCGAAACAGGCAGGGTCTATAATGCGGGGGCTGTATTCATGAACCCGGAAAACGGATTTCGCTCAGTCACTTCAATTGACGAACTAGCCAAGTTTGAATTTGCTGTCTGCCATACATCCAGCGCGATAAAGCGAGTGATCGAGTGTACCCGACCCGGGATGCGGGAATACGAAGCTGCACAAGCGCTTCAGCCGATAGGAAAACCGCTTTCATGTCACACGATGTTCTCGTGCGGACCACGCGCATGGCATGGGTTGCTCAGCCCCACGTCCAGAGTGATAGAACGTGGCGACGCTGCGACGGTTGCCTATGGGATCCAGGGCGCTCTGAATTGCCGCGCAGGATGGATTGCACAAAGCGAAGATGACCTTCCCGATCAGGCCAGGGATTATGTTGAACGTCTGGTCGCCCCATATTTCCATGCTATTGCCGAATGGCTCGAAACCATCGAAATTGGCCTTGCTGCGGGAAAGCTGCACAAAATCATCCGCAAGCATTTGGGCGATCCATTTTTTGGTATCAAACTCAATCCCGGCCACCTGATCCATCTTGATGAATGGATGAACACGCCAATTTTTGAAGGCAGTGATATCAAGCTGCGCTCCGGAATGGCGTTGCAGGTCGATGTCATACCTGCAACGGGTGGACCATATTTTACAACCAATGTTGAAGATGGGATTGCACTGCTCGACGAAGCGAACCGGGCCGCCTTCGCGGAGAAATACCCGCATGCCACAAAACGCATAAATCATCGGCGGGCATTTATGGAGGAGCAACTCGGAATCAGGTTGAAACCCGACTGTCTGCCGTTTTCCAACACACCGGCTTGGCTACCACCATTTTGGTTATCACCCGAGAATGCAATGACCATGAAATGAGTTGCTACTCAAGTTAACCAGGAGCCCTGACAGCCCAATAACAAGAGACGGCTTCATGTTTCTTTACCGAAGCAATTGATGGCGCTAAATGTAAAATTGAATTTGCAAGGCACAGGAACATGATGAAAAAATCCGTTCTGAAACTTATGCTCATTTTTTCTTTGGTCATTGCCAGTGGTCGCCTGTGCTTGGCGGAAGAAGAGCTAACCGGCTTCAAACTCATACAGTTTGATCTGGGTATGAAAGCATATCAAAAAGGCAACTTTGAGCGGGCATTTGCCGAATGGAAACCGCTCGCTGAAATGGGAATCGCTCAAGCACAAAACAATCTGGGTTTTATGTACGCCTTAGGACAGGGTGTTAACAAGGACTACGCCGCTGCCGCAAACTGGACACGCAAAGCTGCAGAGCAAGGGATTGTTGGTTCACAGTTCAGGTTGGGATTCATGTATGAAAACGGACTGGGGCTGGCTTTGGATTATTCGATTGCCGCCAACTGGTATAAAATCGCAGCAGAACAAGGAAATGCAGATGCACAAAGCAATCTATCTGCAATGTTCGCCATGGGTCGTGGTGTGATTCAGGATATAGTTTATGCGCACATGTGGGCCAATATCGCAGCTTCGCAAGGAAACAACCAAGCAAAGGAACGCCTGGAGGCAGCAACAGATTTGATGACTCCCGACCAGGTAGCAGAAGCACAAAAGCTTGCACGCGAGTGTGTCAAAAAACAGTACAGAGATTGCTGATTGGCTCGGTGGGGATTTAGTGTTCCGGTCTCGGATTTCGTCAGCGCGATCACACCGGTGCTGCCAGACCAATTCAAATCGGGGTTCTGTCAGAGCAGAATGATGTGTACTTAGGAAGTGCTTCATCCGGCCACTGCACAACTGGAAAAAGCAATCAAGTCAATTAGTGGCACTGTCAGAGTAAAACTTTTTCCAAAATATTATTCACTTTGCTCTGACAGCGCCCAATATTGGCAATGCCGAAAATTACAGAAATTCGCTGCTGCACCTTGATAATCAAAACCGTTCTCGATCAAGCAAAACCTGGCCCGTAGATAACTGGCTAACAAATCCACAAGGGTCCTCACGCTGATTGAGGTGTACCCATATTTTTTGAGAAAAGAGTTTTGGTGAGAAATTCAGGCCCATTATGTTTAGTTCATCACGCGAAATTGGTCGATTCAGTCCTGCTCTGCCCTCAAACTGAATTTGCCTTTGCTGTGACAAAGACATCACCTGCAACGCGTAAGCCACATATTCATCTCTTACCAGGCAATCTTCAAACGGACAGTGGAAATCGTCTGAAATAG
>JAHEJF010000100.1 GCA_024639025.1 Ahrensia sp.
TGTTGGTGCCCGACACATGCCTGGGCACGGATAGCCACACCACCATGATCAATGGCTTGGGAATTCTGGGTTGGGGCATTGGCGGTCTGGAGGCAGAATCACTGTTGTTCGGCGATGTGTCGGCGATCAACGTCCCCGAAGTGGTGGGGCTTGAAGTGACAGGTACGCCATCGGCTCACATTACGGCGACCGATATAGCACTGGTCGTGGCAGAAAAACTTCGGTCCGTGGGTGTTGTCGACAAGTATGTTGAACTGTTTGGCGCCAGCTACAAGCACCTGACGGTGGCGGATCGCGCAACCATCGCCAATATGGCGCCCGAATATGGATCGACTGTTGTGTTCTGCCCGATCGATGAAAACACGCTGCGCTACTTGCGGGAAACCGGCCGCGGTGCGCAGCATGCGAAGCTGACAGAAGCCTATGCCAAGGCGCAGGCCATGTTGCTTGACGGCAAAAGTAGCCAGATTGAGTATGACGCGATCGTACCGCTCGATTTGAGCGAGATCGGCAGATCTGTCGCCGGCCCATCGCGCCCCGAACAGCGCATTGATTTGCACAATGCCACTGAAAAACTCAGCTCGGACGATGAACGCATGGCGGCCCGCCGGTTCGCCGTCAAGAATGCGGATCATGATCTTGGCGACGGTGACGTCATCATTGCCGCTATCACAAGTTGCACAAATACGGCCAACCCACGCAACATGGTGTTGGCCGGACTGGTCGCGCAAAAGGCGCTTGAAAAGGGCTTGATGGTCAAGTCGCATGTCAAGACATCACTGGCCCCGGGTTCGCGTGTTGTTGCCAATTACCTGAAGCAAAGCGGATTGCAAAAGTCGCTTGATGCGCTGGGCTTTGAGATCGCTGCATTTTCATGCTCCACGTGCAACGGCATGTCCGGTCCACTGGACCCCGCACACGAAGAGGCGATAATTGACAATGACATCAAGGGCGTTGCCGTTCTGTCAGGAAACAGGAACTTTGCCGGGCGTATTCACCCGCTGGCTTCGCGCAACATGATCGCTTCGCCACCCTTGGTCGTCGCTTATGCCTTGATGGGAACGATCCTTAAAGACATTACCCAGGAACCGCTGGGAGAGGACCGGGACGGTAATCCGGTGATGCTTGATGACCTCTGGCCGTCCGAAGATGCCGTTAATGAAATCATCGAGTCCCATGTAACCGCCGCCGCGTTTTCCCAGAACTATCGCGAGATTGCTGACGTCAATAATCACTGGAACGCACTTGAGACCGGCGCCGGCGAGTATGAGTGGCCCGCATCGACTTATGTCAGCTTCCCACCCTTCATCAAGTCCATCGATCCGAGCGGTGCTTCCCAAAACCAGCTGAACAATTTGCGTCCATTGGTCATTTTGGGGGACTCGGTCACCACCGATCATATATCGCCGTCTGGGACCATCACCGTTGAATCTGAAGCCGGCAAATATTTATCTCAAAATGGCATCGCGCCCAGAGACTTCAATTCGTTTGGCACACGTCGGGGCAATTCGGATGTCGTGATCCGCTCAACTTTTGCCAATTATCGGCTGCGTAATGAAATGACCCCTGAAAAGGAAGGGTCCTGGGCAAGGATTGAACCCGATGGCCAAGTCACAACAGTTTACCAGGCCATCAAGACCTATCTGGCCCGCGGCCAAAAACTGATTGTCATTGGCGGCAAGGAATATGGTTGTGGCTCTTCGCGCGATACGGCCGCCAAAGCGCCCTGGCTGGCAGGCGTTCGCGCAGTCATTGCAGAAAGCTTTGAACGCATTCACCGGTCGAACCTGGTCAATATGGGTATTGCACCATTGTGTTTCACCAAAGGGGTGAACCGAAAAACACTGGCACTGGATGGCAGCGAGATTTTTGATATTGAACTGGACGATGATCTGAGCGCTGCAACGCTTGTGATTCATCGCGCTTCGGGAGAAGTAGAGCGAGCGAACCTTGACTTGCGCCTCTACAATGATGCCGAGCGCAACACCTACAGACAAGGCGGGTTGCTTCCACGATCAATGCGTGAGTTTTTGAGGCAATCAGCATGACGGGGCGGCGAGAAATAAGGGCTGCATTCTACCGGGGTGGAACATCAAACGGCGTCGTTTTCAACGGCAAGGATTTGCCCAAGGATCGCGCAGCACGTGACAAGATGTTTCTTGGCGTCCTCGGAAGTCCGGATGCCTATGGCAGGCAGCTCGACGGCATGGGTAGTGGTATCTCGTCGCTATCCAAAGTTGTCATTGTGGATCCGTCCAGTCGCCAAGATGCAGATGTTGATTACACATTCGTGCAAATCGCAGTGGGCGAACCGGTCGCAGATTATGGTTCTGCTTGCGGCAACATGTCTTCGGTGGTTGGGCCATTCGCGGTTGAGGAGGGATTGGTCGAAAGTGTCGATGGCATAAACCGGGTCAGGATCCACAACACCAACACCAGCCAAATCTATGTCTCCGAGTTTGAAGTCGAAGATGGCCTGGCACTGGAGGCAGGCACATTTGAAATTCCGGGCGTTTCGCAAACAGGTGCCAGGATAAAGCTCGACTTTCTTGAGCCGGGAGGTTCGCGCACCGGCAAGCTATTGCCGTCCGGTGCACCGATCAACCGGATCGAAATGGATGGCATGAGATCGATCGACATTTCCATGGTCGACGCGGCTAACCCGGTGGCATTTGTCAGGGCCAGTGACCTTGGTCTGTCGGGTGCTGAAAACCCCATTGAACTGGATGCAAATTCCGACCTGATGGCCGTAATGGAAAGACTGCGCCGTCAAGCAGCGGTTTCCATGGGCATGGCAAACTCAGCTGACCAGGCATCGCTTTCAAATCCCAAAATTGCTGTTGTCGCACCCGCACAAGCGTTCCAGGCGCTTGATGGTCGCACCTATGATGCATCGACCCATGATCTGTGTGTTCGCATTGTATCCATGGGCAAGTTTCATCGCGCCATCACGCTAACCGGAGCGATGTGCACTGCAGTGGCGGCCAGAATTGAAGGCTCGCTGGTTCAGCAGATATGCAATTCGGACACGACTTTGAGGATCGGGACGCCATCCGGCGTGTTGCCGGTAGACGCGCAAGTCACAAATGGCGCACAAGGTCCGCGGGCAGATTCGGCAACGACCTATCGGACACAAAGAAGGATTATGCAGGGCGCTGTGTTGCTGCCGAAGGCGTAATCAGATGAGCCTGAGCACCATTCGCGTGCTTTGAGGGGGGGGTGCGAGATCATCATGGATCGACCTGAGGAAGTTCACGAAAAAGAAAAACCACAAACCAAAACAAAGGCATGGCATGTGAAAATGGATTGTGTAACAGTGGTTTTGGAGGATTGAAAACTCTCGGCCCGAGAACCTTATGGGTTGATACTAACGGGATCCGGTGGAACAATGAAAACAAAAGAATTTAGATCGTCATTATAGGGAGGAAACAAATGACAATTTCTAAAGTACTGAAGGGCACAGCGATTGCAGCCGCAACAGCGATGGCCCTAACCAGCGCGAGCATGGCCGACGGGCATCAGGTTGTGGATAGCATCCACTTTCTGATCCCCGGTGGCGCAGGCGGCGGCTGGGACGGCACAGCCCGTGGAACAGGCGAAGCACTGACCGGTGCCGGCTTGGTGGGCAGCGCTTCATACGAAAACATGTCTGGCGGTGGCGGTGGTAAAGCCATCGGTTACATGATCGAAAACGCCGACAGCAGCCATGGCACATTGATGGTGAATTCTACGCCCATCGTGATCCGTTCGCTGACCGGCGTATTCCCGCATAACTTCCGTGACCTGACACTTGTTGCCGGTACGATCGGTGACTATGCAGCATTGGTTGTTCCCGCCGAAGGTGGCGCCAATGATCTCAACGGCCTGCTTGAAGCCTTCAAGGCCGATCCAGGCAGCGTTGCAATCGGTGGTGGTTCGGTGCCCGGCGGCATGGACCACCTCGTCGCTGCAATGGTTTTCCAGGCAGGTGGGGCTGATCCAGTCGCCATGAAATATGTGCCTTATGATGGCGGTGGCGCAACAATGGCCGGTCTTCTGTCCGGAGAAGTGCAAGCTGTTTCAACCGGCTTCTCAGAAGCAGTTGAGTTGGCCAAGGCCGGCGAAGTGCGCATTATTGGTGTGACGTCTCCAGAGCGTGTTGACGCGTTTCCGGATGCGCCAACAATGATGGAGCAGGGCAATGACACGACATTCGTGAACTGGCGTGGCTTCTTCGCAGCGCCTGGTCTGCCGGATGACAAGCTGGCCATGTACCAGGATGCCATTGCCAAAATGTATGACACGGACGAGTGGGAAGCTGTGCGCGCCCGCAACGGATGGGTCAACATCCACAACCCTGGCGACGACTTCAGGGCATTCCTTGAAGAGCAGGAAACGGTCATTGGTGACCTGATGAAACAACTCGGATTCCTGTAAGAAACAGATATGAGGGCCGCGCAGCACAAGTTGCGCGGCCAACTCTTCGAGGGGGAGAATTTCAATGGCACTGGACCGCTGGATAGCGCTCACTATTTTGCTCATATGCACGGCCTATGGCTACGCTGCCTATTTTTCGATGGATCAACTCTTGCCACCGATCATGCAGCGCAGTCCCATCTGGCCGTCCAGTTTCCCGAAAGTTCTCTCCATCGGGGCGATAGTCTTCGCCCTGATTATCGTGCTGGGGCTGGAGAAATCGCCCAACCGGGATGAGGCGCCAGACATCAATTTGAAGCGGCTGGGGGATTACCAGGTAGGTCATGCGCTGATACTGATCGGACTGATGATTGCCTATGCCCTGTTGCTACGCCCCTTGGGTTTCATCGCATCAACCTTTCTTTTCCTCGCCGTTGGCAGCTTCACGCTCGGCGAGCGCAAATATGTGACCATGGCTGTGGTGGCGATTATAGCCACGCTCAGCATTTGGTATCTGGTTGACAATGTGCTGGGCATCTTCTTGAGGCCTCTGCCGCTATTCATGATGGGAAGTTAAGATGTTAGATGGTCTCCTGCTTGGTCTGTCGACCGCATTCACTTTCACCAACATTTTGATGGTTATCGGTGGCTGTCTCATCGGCACTTTCATTGGCATGCTGCCGGGTCTCGGGCCCATGTCGATTATCGCCATCATGATCCCCATTGCCATCACCATTGGTGATCCGGCGACGGCGCTGATCTTGTTGGCCGGCGTTTATTACGGCGCGGTGTTTGGCGGCTCGACCTCGTCCATACTCATCAATGCCCCTGGCGTGGCATCCACGGTGGCCACAAGTTTTGATGGCTATCCGCTGACCCGGCAGGGCAAGGCGGGCAAGGCGCTGACGGTTGCCGCCATCTCGTCTTTCGCCGGCGGCACCTTGGGTGCGATCCTTCTTCTCTTCTTTGCGCCGGCCCTGGCGTCGATTGCGCTGTTGTTTCATTCATCTGAATATTTCGCGCTGATGGTTGTGGGCTTGTCGGCGATCGCGGCCTTTGCGGGAACCGGGCAAGTCGCCAAGGCACTGCTCATGACGTTTCTGGGCCTCATCATGGCAACGGTGGGTGAGGGTGTCCTGTTCAATGCGGCACGCTTTACAATGGGCATTTCCGACCTTCAGTCGGGTTTCGGTTTCATCACGCTAGCCATGGCCATGTTTGCATTGCCCGAGGCGATCTATCTCGTTCTGGACCCCAACCGGTCCAAGTCTGCTGATGGCGGGGAGAACAAGGAGATCAAGGATCTGCGCATTACGCGGGCAGAGGCAAAAGCCATCACGCCCGTTATCGCGCGGCAATCGGTGCAAGGCTTCTTCATCGGCGTATTGCCGGGTGCCGGTGCCACGATCGCATCCTTCCTGGGCTACGCCGTTGAGCGCAACATTGCCCCCAAGGATGAGCAGGAGCAGTTCGGCAAGGGTTCGATCAAGGGTATCGCTGCGCCGGAAAGCGCCAACAACGCCGCTTGTACAGGATCCTTCGTGCCGCTTCTCACGCTGGGCATACCTGGCTCAGGCACGACGGCCATTCTGCTCGGTGCGTTGATCGCGCTGAACGTCAGCCCCGGACCGCGGCTGATGCTCGACGAGCCCCAGATTTTCTGGGCCGTGATCATCTCCATGTATCTGGGCAATCTCGTTCTGCTGATGCTCAATTTGCCGCTCATCCCTTACATTGCAAAAGTGTTGGCGGCACCGCGAAACTATTTGATTCCGTTCATTTTGTTCTTCACCCTGATGGGCGCCTATATCGGGCAGAACAATGCGACGGAACTGCTGCTCCTTGTCGGCTTCGGTGTCTGTGCGACCATATTGCGCTTTGCAGATTATCCGCTGGCGCCACTGCTGATTGGTTTCATTCTGGGGCCGCTGCTGGAGAACAATTTCGCCCGCGCGATGCAGCTTTATGATGGCATGGGCTTCATCTGGCAGCGCCCGATGACACTCGGCCTGCTGATCATTGCTGTCTTGCTGGTGATTCTGCCCAGCTACCGGGCGCGCCGCGCCCGCCTCCGCGCCCAGGGCGTTGCCGACGGCGATTGATCA
>JAHEJF010000101.1 GCA_024639025.1 Ahrensia sp.
CCGCACCATGCGCGTCCAACGACAGAGGTGACCAGAAAGAGGCCAATCCCGGCCATGACCAGCATGCCGGCGACAAAATAAAACTCCTGCGGCCAGATTTCGATGAAGAATGCGTAGAAGCGACGGTTGGCGATATCAATCAAAACCGCTTGATCGGGCGCAAATTCGCCACGATCCCAGCGCAACCAGGGCGTGATGTAATAGATCCCCAGCGTGACCGCCATGATGATCCACTTCAGGCGACGATAGCTTCCACTCGCGCGCTTGGGAAAGATTTTCTTCCGGGCTGCGTAGAGCTCGATATCCGGTTCGCCGCCTGGGAGTGTATCTGTCACTTTCTTGTCACCAATGTTTTTGGTTATGGAATGATCGGTCATTTGGGTCGGCCCTTACGATAGCTTAAGTGCCCTATTCAAGCCAATTTGGCCTTGATCTGGGTCAAGTAGACTCCGCCAGCTTTTGATGGAATCGCGGTACCCGGATTTATCCAACATTTTCATTGCCCAAATCCGTGCCAGCGTTTCAGTCTTCAACTGAAACGCTCTTGAAAAACATGGAAAACCCGCGCATGTGATGAGCATCGCGCGGGTTTTCGCCCCTCCTAATTGGTGGCCAATCGAGATTATTCGCCACCGCCCAGGCTGTGGACATAAAGGGCCAGTTGGCGGATAGTCACTTCTGGCAACCTGTTGGCCCAAGCTGGCATAACCCCTTGTTTTGGTGCACTTATTTGGGCCACAATTTCTTCCTGAGTGCCGCCATACAGCCAAATGGCATCGTTGAGACGCGGTCCGCCAAGTTCGCGAATACCCTCGCCCACATCGCCGTGGCAGGCAGCGCAGTTTTCAACATAAACCACCTCACCCCGGGCTGCAGCTTCCGCATCATGCTCCTGGTTGGAAATCTGGCGTACATACCAGGCAACATCTGTAATCTGGTCTCGATCCAGAATTTCATCTGCGCCATAGGCAGGCATCTCATTGAAGCGGGTGTCGTCATCACCGGGGTGACGAATTCCGTGCAGCAAGGTCAGATGAATGTCTTCAACTGTACCACCCCAGATCCAGTCATCATCAACCAGGTTGGGGTAGATATCGCCGCCTGCAGCACCTGAACCATGACACTGCGAACAGTAGACCTTGTAGGCGGAATTACCGCCGGCCACGGCAAACTGCAGCAAATTGGGATCGGCTGCTATTTCGCTCAGCTCGGTATTGACCAACTGATTGGCCAAATCTTCGCGGCTGGCATCCACAGCTGCAATCTCGGCGGCAACATTGGCGCGGCTGGACCAACCCAGTAGCCCGGACGTTGAACCGGTGATACCGGGCCACGCCGGATAGGCGATCGTGTAGCCAATCGAGAACACGATTGTTGCATAGAAAGTCCAGAGCCACCAACGCGGCAACGGATTATTGAGTTCCTTGATGCCGTCCCATTCATGACCAGTGGTCTCGATGCCGGACACTGCATCAATTTCGTTTTTCTCAGCCATCGTCTAGTCCTCTTTGAATGGAATTTGAGCGGCATCTTCGCCGTGTTTCTTGCCGCCCGGGCGGAATGTCCAGAACACGACGAAAAGGAAGATAGCGACCATGTAGAGAAGGCCCCAGCTATCGGCAAAAGTTCGCATGGTTTGGTAAGTCGATTCCATTTTCGCCTCCTATCTTTCGTTGAGTTCTGGTTCGTAGGTTGAGAAATCAACCAATGTCCCGAGCATCTGAAGATATGCGACCAATGCGTCCATTTCGGTCAATCGAGAGGGATCACCATCAAAATCGCCAAGCACAGCCTTGGGGTATCGTTCTTCCAAACCACTCCAATCAGCGTCGGGGTCAGCTTGGGCCACCAGATCGGCTTGTGCATTTTCCAGCATCTCGTCTGTGTAGGGTACAGCTACCCGGCGGTTGGCAATCAGATGAGCCTCCGGATTGTCGAACCGCAAGTCGGCGCGTGCGAGGAAGCCATATTTTGGCATGATGGATTCAGGCACGACTTCCTGCGGATTGATCAGGTGCTGCACGTGCCACTCATTGGAGTATCGCGCGCCCACCCTGGCCAGATCTGGTCCGGTTCGTTTTGATCCCCACTGGAATGGATGGTCGTACATGGATTCTGCGGCCAATGAGTATGGGCCATAGCGCTCCACCTCGTCGCGGAAAGGACGGATCATCTGGCTATGACAGACATAGCACCCTTCGCGGACATAGATGTTGCGTCCGGCCAGCTCGAGCGGTGTGTAGGGCCGCACGCCGTCCACTTCCTCAATGGTGTTTTCGAGGTAGAAGAGTGGAACAATCTCCACAATACCACCGACCAAAACCGCAAGAAGGGAACAGACCAGCAGCAGCGATGCGTTGCGCTCAAGCTTGGAGTGTTTTTTCAGGATGTTCTGCGTAAGATTTGACATATTCCCAAGCTCCTATTCTGCAGGCGCAAGCGGTTTGTCGCTTGCAGGATTGAAGGTGGATTCAGACGCAAACGGCTCTTCATCGCGAACCTTGCCAAGGATGGTCATGGTCAAGTTGTAAGCCATCACGATCGCACCGGCGAGGTAAAGCAAACCGCCCACCACACGCATCACGTAGTATGGATGCATAGCCTCAATGCTTTCAGCGAATGAGTAGACCAAGTAACCCTGGGCATCATATTCGCGCCACATCAAACCTTGGGTGATACCAGAAACCCACATCACGGCGGCGTAAACAACAATGCCCAAAGTGGCGAGCCAGAAGTGCCAGTTGACCATCCGCGGTGAATAGAGCTGTGCACGGCCCCACAGGCGCGGTGTAAGGAAGTACAGCGCACCGAATGTGATCATGCCATTCCAACCCAATGCCCCTGAATGCACGTGGCCAATGGTCCAGTCTGTGTAGTGAGACAGGGAATTGACTGTCTTGATTGACATCATCGGGCCTTCGAATGTGGACATACCGTAGAATGCCAGCGAAATGATCATCATGCGCAAGACCGGATCTGTACGGACCTTGTCCCATGCACCTTGCAGTGTCATCAGTCCGTTGATCATGCCACCCCATGAAGGCATCCACAGCATCACAGAGAACACCATGCCGAGCGTTTGTGCCCAATCAGGCAGCGCGGTGTAGTGCAAATGGTGCGGGCCAGCCCAGATATACAGGAAGATTAGGCCCCAGAAGTGGATGATGGACAAGCGATATGAGTAGATCGGCCGATTGGCCTGCTTTGGCACGAAATAGTACATCATGCCCAGGAACCCGGCGGTCAGGAAGAAACCAACCGCATTGTGGCCATACCACCATTGCGTCAATGCATCCTGCACGCCAGCGAACGCCGAATAGCTCTTTGTTCCCAGCAGCGAGACCGGCATGGAAAGCCCGTTAACGACGTGCAACATGGCAACGGTGACAATGAAGGAAAGGAAGAACCAGTTGGCCACATAAATATGAGGTTCTTTGCGTTTTACAATCGTACCCAGGAAGACCAGCAGGAACGCCACCCAGACGATTGTCAGCCACAGGTCAACATACCATTCAGGCTCCGCATATTCCTTGCCTTGTGTGATCCCCAGCAGATAACCGGTAGCTGCCATGAAGATGAACAGCTGGTAGCCCCAGAACACGAACCATGGCAGGCCTCCACCCCAGAGCCGCGCACGACAGGTGCGCTGCACGATGTAGAAGGCAGCTGTCACCAAAGCGGTACCCCCAAACGCAAAAATCACCGCCGATGTGTGCAGCGGTCTGATTCTTCCGAAATTCAAATACGGACCGAAGTTGAGTTCCGGCCAAGCCAGTTGCGATGCTGCAACCACACCGACCAGGAAGCCAACCACCCCCCAAAAGGCAGTTGCAATGACACCGTATCGTATCACGGTGTCCATATATTCAAGCTGCAGGTCGGCTGATTTTGGTGCCGTCTTGAAATTTTCCATCCGCAACAGAACGACTGTTGCAATTGCCAGAACGGCACATATCAAACCCATATGCTGCGCAAACAACGTGTCCTGCGCAAAGGCTGCGGCGAGCAGCGTCAAAAACGCACCCAAGCCAGTCAGCACCACTGGAGTTCCGTATTTCATGGGAGTCCCCTTCAAAGAATAACCATCAGGAGCTCCATTTGCATGCAGCTCTCTGGCCTCAACCAATGCCCGCATGCGCCCAAGACGGCTTTGATCTGAATCAAGGAGTATTCAGAAAAATTTGGCACGATGAGCCCATCATACCGACCAAGCGCTCAAATCAGCGAAGTCAATGGAGCCCTTAATGAACCAGTCGTCTGGATCCAAACCATCTTCTGCTGAAGTTGCCAAGCAACTGGAATTTCATCTGGAAAAACAAGACGCACTTTGCAACGCAATTGAGGATATTGCCGACACTTTGCCTGATGATATTGATCCGCAGCGCTGTCTTCGTTTGGCCATGTCGGTCCTGCCACTCGTGCATGCAGCGCACCGTTTTGAAGAAGAGATTCTGTTCGATACGCTGCGCGAAGTGAACGGGCAGGACAGCCAGCTTGATCAAATATTTGAGCGCTTGCATGGCGAACATTTTGAAGACGAGAGTTTTGCGGAGGAAATCTCGGAATGCCTTCGCGAAATTGCCAGCGGTACGCAAGTCAACTTTGAAAAGGCCGGCTACATGATGCGCGGATTCTTTGAGGGTCTTCGCCGCCATATCGCCTTCGAGCGCGATCACTTGCTTCCCATGCTCGTCATGACGCCGAAGGCAAGCTGATGATCAGCACAAGCCAAGTTTTGGAACGTTATCAAGGCGCTGTACCGCGGTACACAAGCTATCCGACAGCGCCTCAGTTCAAATCGGGTGAAGGCCCGGACCTCTTGCAGGAGATGTTTAGCTGTCTTGATGGTCGCGAGCCTGTTTCCGTTTATGTTCATATTCCCTTTTGTGACAGGCTTTGCTGGTTTTGCGGCTGCAACACCAAGCACACAAATCGCTATCAACCCATTGAAAACTACATGGGTTACGTGGTCGAAGAACTCGCGCTACTGAGAAAGCAGATGCCCGGCAAACAACCGATCTCTCATCTGCATTTGGGTGGCGGTTCTCCCAGTCTTCTGACCATGCCGGATATGTTTGCCCTTAGAGCGGCATTGGAGACGGTTTTCGATTTTGATGCCAACACGGAGGTCAGTGTTGAGATTGATCCTTCCGACTCAAACCAGGAAATGCTGGATGGATTGAAGGCAATCGGCATTACCAGGGCCAGCATTGGTGTCCAGGATTTTCACCCCGATGTGCAAAAGGCGATCAATCGTCCGCAGACATTTGCAGACACCGCGCGGGTTGTTGATCAATTGCGGTCCATCGGTGTCAGCTCCATCAATATGGATGCGCTTTATGGTCTGCCGCTGCAATCCGAGAAAAGGTTGCTGAATACCTTGAAAAAATGTGCCTCCCTGCAACCAGATCGGATGGCGCTTTTTGGCTATGCACATGTGCCATGGATGAAGAAGCATCAGCAAATGATCAAGCAGGAAGATCTCGCTTCACCTGCCGAACGGTTCGAACATGCATCCAAGGGCTCAGAATATCTCAAATCTGCCGGATATGACGCCATAGGCATTGATCATTTCGCCAAGCCAACCGATTCGATGGCGATCAGCGCAAAGAACGGCACCCTGCACCGGAACTTCCAGGGCTATACTACTGACAATGCCAAAACGATGATCGGCGTTGGTGCATCGTCCATCGGCTATTTCGAGAATGGATATATTCAGAATCTTGTCGCCACAGGCCAGTATCAGGCCAGCATCAAGAATGGCACACTTTCAGCCGACAAGGGATACAGGCTGACTGAAGATGACCGGATGCGGGCAGACTTTATTGAGAGATTGATGTGCGACCTGTGCGTTGATCTGGCTGAGATGCAGCAGCGTCATAAGCAGCTGTTTCCCGTTCTTCTGGCTGAGATTACCGCAGCCTGTCGCAACGACCCTCTGGGGCTTTGCAAGTTCGAAAACAACATGTTCATGGTGCCAGAAGAAGCACGTGCATTTACACGGATCGTTGCGTCATGGTTTGACGCGCATTTTGCGCCAGCAAAGCAGAAATTTTCGCAAGCGGTTTAGACCCTGTCAGCCTTTGATGGAATCGCAGAACCCGGAATTATCCGCTATTTTCAATGCGCAAATCCCCGCCGGCGTTTCAGTTGAAGACTGAAACGCACTCGTCGCGCGGATAGGTACAAGTCAGCTTTCGGTTACATCGATCAGCCGATTGATATCGGGTATGCGAATATGTCGGTTGTTCTGAATATCGATGATGCCGGCTTTGCGGAGCTTGGTCATCTGGCGGCTGACTGTCTCAATCGTCAGGCCCAAATAGTCAGCAATATCAGATCGTTTAAGAGCCAGTTCAAACTCGATTGGCCCTTTATGATTTTCCAACTCGGGGTCAATATGCGTGGCCAAGAGATGCAGGAAAGTCGCCACCTTTTCTGATGCCGTTTTTCGGCCCAGCGTTAGCATCATCTCTCGGGATTCATCGAGTTCGCG
>JAHEJF010000102.1 GCA_024639025.1 Ahrensia sp.
GTAATTTGTCAAAGCTCTACAATTTGATCGGGATGTATGATTTCGATTTTGCGGTCGGTGAAGAATTTCTCGCCAGCATCGCGCCATGCGATTAAATGCGGTTCCTCAAAATGGGCGTCAATGGCAGCCTGACTGGTCCAGCGCTCAACAAAGACAAGCGTGTTTTCGTCCGTTGTCGAATGCAACAGATCGTATGAGATGCATCCCTCTTCCATGCGGGTGGCTTCGATGCAGGGCATCACGGCCTCCATGATGGCAGGCAGGGAACCGGGCTTGATGGTCAGTGTGGCGATTAGATAGATCATGAGACTGGTCTTTTCGTGCTGTTATTGATCCAAATTCGGCCATGTTAGATGGATCGGTTGCAGTTTGGCTTAGCTGGTGTTTGGAGAACCTAAAACAGAAAATACCTTTGCGCCATGGGTACGATTTCCGCCGGCTCGCAAGTGAGCAGCTCACCATCGGCTCGCACTTCATAGGTCTCCGGATTGACCTCCACATTCGGCGTTGCATCGTTCAAGATGAGATCGGCCTTTGAAATGCCGCCTCTTGTGTTGGCAATGGCGACCAGTTGTTTTTCGACTTCCAGCTTATGGGCCAAGCCGTCTTCTATCGCGGCCTGGCTAACAAAGGTAACCGCGCTGTTGGTTACTGATTTGCCGTAGGCGCCGAACATATAGCGGTAATGTACCGGCTGCGGGGTGGGGATCGATGCGTTCGGATCGCCCATGGGTGCGGCAACGATCGAACCGCCCATCAACACCATATTGGGTTTGACCCCGAAGAAAGCCGTATCCCAGAGCACCAAATCTGCACGTTTGCCCACCTCAATCGAACCGATCTGGGTCGATATGCCATGCGCGATGGCAGGGTTGATAGTGTACTTGGCGATGTAGCGTCGTACGCGGAAATTATCATTGTCGCCGGTTTCTTCCGTGAGGGCGCCGCGCTGTTTTTTCATCTTGTCGGCGGTTTGCCAGGTGCGGGTAATCACTTCACCAACACGCCCCATGGCCTGGCTGTCCGACGCAATGATCGAAAATGCTCCCATGTCGTGCAGGATGTCCTCCGCAGCAATGGTTTCCTTGCGAATTCGGGACTCGGCAAAGGCAACATCTTCAGGAATGTTGGAATCCAGATGATGGCACACCATCAACATGTCCAGATGTTCGTCCAGCGTGTTCACTGTGTAGGGCCGTGTTGGATTGGTTGAAGCTGGCAGGACATTGTTTTCTCCGCACACTTTGATGATGTCCGGCGCGTGGCCACCACCGGCGCCTTCGGTGTGAAATGCATGGATGGTCCTGCCCTTGATGGCGTTGATGGTGTGCTCAACAAATCCGCTTTCATTGAGCGTATCGGTGTGGATCATCACTTGCACGTCCATTTCGTCGGCAACCGACAGGCAGCAATCAATGGCGCCGGGTGTCGTGCCCCAATCCTCATGCAATTTCAGAGCGCTGGCGCCGCCAAGTACCATTTCGTGCAGCGCGCCGGGCTGCGAGGCATTGCCCTTGCCGGCAAAGGCCAAATTCATGGGAAAGGCATCGGCTGATTGTATCATTCGACCGATGTGCCAGGCGCCGGGCGTGCAAGTGGTGGCCAGCGTGCCATGGGCTGGGCCGGTACCGCCGCCGAGCATCGTGGTCAGACCGCTCATCAGCGCTTCTTCAATCTGCTGCGGACAAATAAAGTGGATGTGGCTATCAAATCCGCCGGCTGTCAGAATTTTGCCTTCGCCTGCGATTGCCTCGGTGCCGGGGCCGACGATGATATCCACACCGTTCTGGGTGTCGGGGTTGCCCGCTTTGCCAATGGCGGCAATTCGGCCGCTCTTGAGGCCGACATCCGCTTTATAGATGCCGGTGACATCAACGATCAATGCATTGGTGATCACTGTATCGACTGCGCCTTCGGCGCGTGTCACCTGCGACTGCCCCATACCGTCACGGATTACCTTGCCGCCTCCGAACTTGACCTCTTCACCATAAGTGGTGAGGTCCTTTTCGACCTCGATAAACAGTTCGGTATCAGCCAGGCGAACTTTGTCGCCAGTCGTCGGCCCAAACATGTCGGCATAGGCGGATCGAGAAATATTTGCGGGCATGAATTCGTCCTCTGGGTATCAATGGTTTTTGGCGCTGATATCGGTGGGAAATGTGCGTGGCGGTCAATGCTCAACCCTGCCGGTCTAAACTGCACGCGCCGGCACGGCGGAAATCGGGTTCTGACGCCTCATCCTTCCTCCAACATCAGCAGCAATTCTTCGGTTCGTTTGCGTGTCAGGGATGCCAAGCAAGAGTTTTCAATGAGTGGGCGGATGGAGCCGCCTGCATATTCGGCACCTTCGGCTGCACAATGTCCGTCCCGGTAATCGATCCATGCGCGCTGGGCCTTGAGCAGGTTTTCTTCGCCGTTCGCCTGTTCGGGCATCCATTCCTTGTTGGACTCGTCTAGCGCCTTCATCTTGGCCTTGATCTGCGGCCAAACGATATTGAGCGCCCGGTCTGCCTTTTGATAATCCTGATAGGCGCAATAGTTCATGCCTTGTTGGGGCAGGTCGCCCCAGGCATCACAGTTCCAATCCTGTGCCACTGCGGTTGTGGTGGTCAAAACCAAAGCGATGGTGAAAAAAGCTTTCACAATTTACCCATCACTTTCTGATTGAACCCGTAGACTTCTCGATTGCCCGATAGCGGTACAAGCGTCACATCGCGGCTTTGGCCGGGCTCAAATCGAACCGCCGTGCCTGACGCGATATCAAGCCGCATGCCACGTGCCTTGTCGCGGTCAAAGTCAAGCGCGGGATTGGTTTCAAAAAAGTGGTAATGACTGCCAACCTGGACCGGACGGTCGCCAGTGTTGGCTACCTTTAGGGAGACCGTTTCCGCGCCGCTGTTGAGTTCAATATCGCCTGCTGCTGTAATCACTTCGCCTGGAATCATGATTGTTCTCGCTTGTATCGTTTCGGGCAGTTCAACGGATTGGTTCATGGACGGTGACGAGCTTGGTGCCATCGGGAAAAGTGGCCTCGACCTGTATATCGTGGATCATTTCGGCGATCCCCTCCATGCATTGGTCCCGTGTGATCACATGCGCGCCGGCCTGCATCAGATCGGCAACGGATCGACCGTCACGTGCGCCCTCAACGACAAAGTCCGATATCAGCGCGATGGCTTCGGGGTGATTGAGTTTGACCCCGCGCGCCAAGCGCTTGCGGGCGACTTCTGCGGCCATTGCGATCAGAAGCTTGTCTTTTTCACGGGGGGAGAGTTGCATAATTTCCTCGGTCTTTTGGAGTGGTCACACTCCAATGGTATCGCTGTGTCCGGACAGGAATAATGTTTTCAGTATCCAGTTCAGTGCCTGTGCCTCAGCGAAGGAGTGAGGCGCAGTTTAAGCATGCTACCTTTGTAGGCACTTGTTTGAAAAGGCTGAATATTGCTCAGTATTGCCTAAAAATTAGGCGATAATCCATTCATCAAGCTTCGCTGCTGTAACTTCGGCTACCAACTCCAGAAATCCCTGCGTTTGATGGGCCGCCGTTAACTGACCCTTTTCCAGAGTAGCCGCGCTGGCATCGCCGACCACCCCGTTGGGATTGAGGTCCCCGGCAAGCCATGCAAAACCATGAGGACTCTGGGGGGCAAGGTGCTTGAATGTTTGGCGCGCCCTTTGGGTCGCTGACGCAAAATCGCGTGCCTTGTCCATGTCAACTGCTTCGGGTTTGAAGACAAGCATCAGCGAGGTTTCATAGTCACCACCATGAATGCCGAGCTTTTTTTCCTGTTCGCTGAACAAGCCGGACGGCAGGCCAAACCGTCCCCAAGAGGTTTTGACAACCATCATGTCCAGTGTCTTGCGCAGTTCCAGTGCCGCGATGGTCATGGCCGCTTCATTGCCACCATGCGAATTCAGCAGGATAAGTTTTTTGATGCCCTTTGCGTGGGCTTTCTTGCCCATGTCGATCACCTGCTTGACCAGTTCGGCCGAAGAGATCGATTGGGTTGCCGTAAACCGGCTGTGCTCGTCAGATGCGCCAATGCGAACAACAGGAAAAACCCTGATATCAAGGGCTTGCGACAATTGGTCGAATGATTGATTCAACAGTCCGTCCATGATGTCGGCATCGGTGGTCGCCGGCAGATGCGGCCCATGCTGCTCGGTTGCTGCCAACGGCAAGACAGCAATGGTCTTTTCCGGGTCCAAATTCTGAAAATCAGCCTCGGTGAAATCGTGCCACCAGATTTTGCGCATCTTTGATCGTCCTGTTTGACGTTTTCTTTCATATTACTCACGCTTGGCCAAGGGCGAGGCTTGAAATTGCATGCAATCGGGCGCACATCTCTGCATCAAATCACAATGGATCGCAGGCGATGAATATCTCGAATGAAAAAACACCCGTAACGGTGCTGACCGGCTATCTTGGAGCGGGCAAGACGACGTTGCTCAACCGGATTCTAACTGAAAATCACGGCAATAGATATGCCGTTGTTGTCAATGAGTTCGGGGAGATCGGTATTGACAACGATCTTGTGGTTGATGCGGACGAAGAAATCTTCGAGATGAACAATGGCTGCATCTGCTGCACAGTGCGCGGTGACCTGATCCGTATTTTGTCGGGCCTGATGAAGCGATCTGGCGATTTTGACGGCATTTTGGTTGAAACAACGGGCCTGGCTGACCCAGGACCGGTAGCACAGACTTTCTTTGTCGATGAGGATATTTCTGCCCGCACCAAGTTGGATGCAATTGTAACTGTCGTGGATGCCAAACATTTGGCGCTCGAAATCGACAGGGCTCCCGAAGCGCAAGAGCAGATCGCGTTTGCCGATATTGTTGTGCTCAACAAGATTGACACAGTGTCAGAGTACGACCTGAAGATGGTTGAAGCACGGATACGTCGGATCAACCCAACTTGCCGCATCGAGCGTGCGGAGCGATGCAATGTTCCACTGGACAAGCTGTTGGGCCAGGATGCCTTTGCATTGGACCGTATCTTGGAGGGGGATGCCGGTTTTCTGGCCAAGGACTTCGATGCGCACGATCATGACCATGATCATCACGACCACCATGACCATGATCATCACCATCATGATCATAGCAATCTGGATGCCAGCAGGCATGATGATCATGTTTCAAGTTTCTCCTTCTCAACGCGCGATAAAATCGATCCTGAGAAGTTCTTTCCTTGGATTCAGATGATCGGGCAGGAGTTTGGCATCGATATGCTGCGCATGAAGGGCATCCTGGACATGAGAGATGATGAACGGCGTTATGTGGCGCAGGCCGTTCACATGATGCTTGAGGGTGATTTTGGGCGTGAGTGGCGCGACGATGAAGAACGATACAGCCGCATCGTGTTCATTGGCCGGGACTTGCCGCGCGACATTATTGAGGACGGTTTCATGAAAACGCGGGTTATTGGCTAGACATGGATCCGTTTGATGCAGCCGGTGCGATGCGGCATTTTACATTTGATGCGCAAGCCACGGCGTGCGCCTTCATTGGTACTGTGCTCGCGGTAGCGGGCGGCGACGGCAAGGTTCGACTGTGTGCGGTGGATGGCAGTTTCAAGGCTGTTGAAGTTCACGATGGTCCGATACTGGCCATGGCCGCCAATGCCAAGGGTGATGCGCTGTACACCGCCGGAGACGACGGCAATTTGAAAAAACTGGGTGCCGATGGCTCGATTGACATCGTGCATGAGGGGCGAAGGTGGGTCGATTGTGTTGCATGTTCGCCGCGCGGCCATGTTGCCTGGTCTTGTGGCAAGACGGTCTACCTGGCCAAGGAAGGCGAAGCGGCGACCGAGGTCAGCGCACCGTCTTCGGTCAGTGACCTGGCCTTTTCGCCTGATGGCAAGTGGCTTGGCGCGGCGGTTTATGGCGGTGCCCAACTGATTGCACCCAATCAAACCGACAAGCAGAAATTTCTTGAGTGGAAGGGCTCACATTTGTCCATTGGTTTTTCGACCGATGGCAGGTTCTGTGTCACCTCAATGCTGGAAAATGCACTGCATGTCTGGAAGATCGACAATCCCGAAGACAAACACGGACGTATGGGCGGTTATCCAACCAAGCCGCTTTCATTTGACTGGACGGCTGATGGTCGGGGCATGCTGACAGCGGGCGCTGATGTTTTGGTGATGTGGCCTTTTACGGGCAGCAACGGCCCGCTCGGGCAAAATGCCGCCGTGTTTGAAGGTGGTGTCGGGATGCTGCGCTCGGTGCGCGCAAGGCCGCGTTCCCGTCAGGTTTTAATTGGATATGCGGCTGGTGGCGTTGCCTTGTTCGACCGCAAAGACAACGGCTTTGGCTACATTGCCGATGCCGACGGCTCACCGGTTATCGATGTCCAATTTTCGCCCGATGGCCGCTTGGCTGGATTTATCCGCGAGAACGGTACCGCAGGTTTGCTGGATATGGGCAAGGGATAATCTGGACTCTGTCAGCCTTTGATGGAATCGCGGCACCCGGATTTATCAAATATTT
>JAHEJF010000103.1 GCA_024639025.1 Ahrensia sp.
GCGGACCGTCATTGGTGATCTCATAGGTATAGGTGATGATCTGTCCGGCCGCAGAATAATGGGTGGTGGGCGTGGTTTTGGTCAGCGAAATCGACTGATTGACCGTTATCGCAGAGGCGGCAAAGAAACCGGTTCCCCTTGCGGCAGCATCGCGGCTGGTCACGCCGTAAACATTCTCAATGGATTCGTCATAGGCAATTGTTGCCACCGACGTGCCGGATGGATAGGTCGCGAGAATCGAACCATTGATATCCGCACTTGATGCCGGCGATGTCGTGGGGCCGATATTGTAAACGCATTGTGCCTGGTTTGCGGCAATGGCACCGGTTGATCCTGCGCCAGTTGCCGGTCCGATCACCACAGAACGCGTTGCGGGGTTGGTTGAAACATAGGTCAATGTCGGGTTGCCATTGTCACCGGTCAGGGTGACAAAATCGCACCGGTCGGTTGCGCCATCATTATCGGTCGCATCAATGTCGGAAACAACAAATGAGAGATTGTCGACCGCAAAGGCAACGCCGCCACTGAAAAAGGACATTGTCAGCGTGTTGGTTGCTTCACCAATTCCGCTATTGCCCAGCGATGCATCATGCGCCACACCAAGCGACGTTTCGACGCCGAATATGTTGGTTTCATCTGGATACCCAGCAACAGCTGTGCCGCCGATTTGTGTTATCAAACCAGTCGCATCAAGCTGATATCCGTATTGATCCGTCATTGTGAAGCTGACAGGTCCGAGACCACCGGTGGGCCAATTGGGCGTGGTGCCGAAGTTGATGGTGAAATCGCCTGCGGACGCCGATGTTGTCATTGCTGCAGCGACATGAAAACACACGGCAAATGCACTTGCCAAGAGCTTGGCTGACAGGCTGCTCCCTGCCCTGATGCCCGATAGTGTCAATTTATAAAACCTGCATTGAAACGACTCAATGCTTATTATCCAAGCGCCACCAATGCCGGTTCAAAATGCAGGATTTTGCACCAGCCAAATTTAGATGAGTATGATCGCAGCTTATCAGCTGGCAACGCGCATTTCCGCCAGACGGTTGACACAGGCCTCCTCGACAGCATCGAGTTCTGCCAAGGTCTCTTCAATATCCTTGCGTTTCTGGCGCAATTCAGCCCGTTTTTCCTCGACTTTTTCAACAATGGTATGCAATTGCCCCGCCTCACCCGGCGGCGTTTTGTACATCTGGATAATCTCGCGGATCTCCGCGATGGAAAATCCAAGGCGCTTGCCACGCATGATTTGCTTGATCAATACGCGATCCGATGGCCTGAACAGACGTGTACGGCCGCGGCGCACAGGCGCGATAAGCCCTTCATCCTCATAAAACCGCAGTGTTCGAGTGGAAATATCGAACTCACGTGTCAATTCGGTGATCGTATAAAATTCGCGCATCTACCCGCAGGATCTCCAAAAAAGCCTGCCCCTGTTATCCCTTATAATTAGACAACTCTTACGTAAAAGTCAATTATAATTCATTGAGTTTGCCGCCCAATTTCGTCTGGTGTTCTAAAACAAGACAATGGCCGCAAGGCCAAGGAAGGCAAAAAAGCCCACAACGTCGGTTACAGTGGTCACAAACACGCTGGAAGCACTGGCCGGATCTATGTTCAGTTTATCAAGCGCCAAGGGTATCAATATGCCCGCAAGCGCTGCGCAAACCATATTGATGATCATCGCCGCGCCGATCACTGCGCCCAGGGTGGGATTGCCGAACCAAAGCGCGGCCATGACGCCCACCAGCGCTGCAAACAGAACACCATTGATAAAACCGACGGTCAGCTCTCGCCGGATGATGCGGCTGGCGTTGTGAATATCGATATCTTTGGTAGCGAGCGCGCGAACGGCAACAGTCATCGTCTGCGTGCCAGCATTGCCGCCCATTGACGCAACGATCGGCATCAAAACCGCAAGAGCCACCATTTGCGCAATGGTCGCATCGAATAATCCTATGACATAGGAGGCAAGAATTGCCGTTGCTAAATTGACCAGCAGCCAAACAAAGCGGGAGCGTGTTGTGCTGATCACATTGTCAGACAACTCTTCATCACCGATACCGGCAAGACGCTTGAAGTCCTCTTCAGCTTCCTGCTGGATAACATCGACAACATCATCGATGGTCAGCACGCCAACAAGACGCTCGTTCTCATCAACAACAGCGGCAGAGAGCAGGTCATACTGCTCAAAAATCTGCGCCGCCTCCTCCTGATCCATTTCGGCGGGAATGGCATGTCGTGTTTCGCGCTGGATATCTTCAACCCGCTCCGCCCTACCCGTCCGCAGAATCTTGTCCAGATCTACCGCGCCAAGAAGTCGAAAAGTCGGATCGATGACATAGAGCTGCGAGAACGAGTCGGGCAGATCTTCGGTGTCACGCAAATAGTCGATTGTTTGGCCGACGGTCCAATATGGCGGCACAGCGACAAAGTCCGCCTGCATGCGTCGGCCGGCAGATTCTTCCGGATAATCGAGCGAACGACGCAGCCTGATCCGCTCTGTGAAAGGCACCTTGGCCAGAATGTCGGCCTGCTCGCCCTCGTCCATATCTTCGAGGATGTAGACCGCGTCATCAGATTCGAGTTCCTGAAGCGCCTGCGCAATCTGCTCGTTGGGCAATGCGGTGACGATGTCCATGCGAATGGCTTCGTCAATTTCCGTGAGCGCGGAGAAGTCGAACCTTTCGCCCAGCATGGCGACCAGTTCCTGCCGCTCACCGGGTTCCAGTGCCTCGATCAGGTCTCCGAGCTCAGATTCGTGCAGGTTCTCAACTGCTGTCGTCAGTGCCTCGATATTCTGCTGTTCAATGGCAATTGTGATCTGATCAAGGAAATCTGCGCGCACCACGCCGTCTTCGCCGTAAATGTCGGCGCCGCTCGGATTTACGACTTGCGCTTCCGTTTTGTTGTCGGCCTCAACCATCACACCTGCCAAAGACTCAATGCACAACGCATCAACAGAAATACCGATGCAAGATCAGGATTATATGACGAAGTGGGAATTGCAAAGGAAATGGGTAGTTGGTCGACACAAAAGCGACACTGTGCATAAAAAGGGCGTCTGGAACGACGCCCTTTTTGTCGGTTGGTTCAGTGTTTGAACTTCTTGATTTCACCGGCAGCCAGGCGCTGGGCGTAGGATGCCAGTTCCTTCCTGACAACTTTCATCAGGAAATACAGCGCAAAGATGTTCACAACCGCCATGGCGAAGATGGCAGCATCCGAGAAATCGATGACCGGTCCAAGGCTTGCTGCAGCACCGATGACAACAAAGATGCAAAAGATGACCTTGAAAACCAACTCGGTCTTCTTGCCTTCACCAAACAGATAGGTCCAGCTTTTCAAGCCGTAGTAGGACCAGGAAATCATGGTCGAGAAGGCAAACAACACAACTGCAATAGCCAGGATATAGGGGAACCACGATATTGTCGCACCAAAGGCATTGGACGTCAGGCTTACACCTGACACACCACCCACAGTCGCGATGGCCGTTCCAGCTTCATTCAGAGTGAACTGGCCAGTGCCCGGATCCATGATCAGCTGACCGGAAATGGTAATCACCAATGCTGTCATTGTACAAATGACAACGGTATCGATCAGCGGTTCAAGTAGCGAGACAAAGCCCTCTGTGATGGGTTCCTTTGTGCGCACCGCCGAATGGGCAATCGCCGCAGAACCAACTCCGGCTTCGTTGGAAAATGCTGCTCGCTTGAAGCCCTGAATAAGCGCGCCGACAAAGCCGCCCGCAACACCCAAACCAGTGAAAGCACCGGCAAAAATCTGGCCAAAGGCCCAGCCAATCTTGTCATAGTTCAGGATCAGGATAATCAATGCCGCACCGACATACAAAATGCCCATGAACGGAACGACTTTCTCCGTAACGCGGGCAATCGACTTGATGCCGCCGACAATCACCGCAAAAACAACCGCAGCAAACACAATGCCGGTTATCCAGCCCGGATAATCACCAAAGATACCGGATATCTGCGCATGCGCCTGATTGGCCTGGAACATGTTGCCGCCACCGAGCGCGCCGAGGATACAGAAAATGGAGAATAAGACGGCAAGAATTTTCCCGCCCGGCAGTCCAAGTTCATCAAATCCCTTTGAGATATAGTACATGGGACCACCAGAGACCGTACCATCATCATATTCGTTCCGGTATTTCACGCCGAGCGTACATTCGGTGAATTTGGAGGCCATGCCCAACAATCCGGCAAGGATCATCCAGAATGTTGCACCTGGACCACCGATGCCAACAGCCACAGCCACACCTGCGATATTACCCAGGCCGACAGTGCCCGACAAAGCTGTTGCAAGGGCCTGGAAATGGCTCACCTCGCCTGCATCTTTCGGGTCTGAATAGTCGCCTTTGACCAGCCCTATTGCATGGCCGAAGAAGCGAAATTGGACAAAACCGAAATACAGCGTGAAAACCGATGCGGCCACAACCAGCCACATCACAATCCAGGGAAAACTTGTGCCCGGAAACGGTGCAAAGATGAAACTGACGAAAGGCCCGGTAATACTGGCAAAGACCTCGTTGACCTGCTGGTCAAGTGTCATCGCTTCCTGCGCGAATGCTGACGTTGCTGTCACTGCGGCCGCTGCTTGCGTCGCAAGCATTGTTGATATCTTTTTCATGATTTTTCCTCAGCTAACAACTGTCACGGGCACGCTTGCGCTCATGACCAGGTTCGAGGTTGCGCCACCGAATATGCGTTTTGCAAATCCGCCTTCAGATGACCGGCCCACAATGATCTGGTCGGCATTGTTCTCTTCTGAGATTGCATTGAGCGCGTGTGCGACATCTCCGTGACGTACAACGCCGGTGGCGTTCAAGCCCGCCTCGGTTAGTTTGGCGACCGCGGGGTCCACCACGCGGCTCATCGCGGTCTTTATCTCTTCCTCGCGCCGTTTGTGCCTTTCGGCATTTTCTTCAGGTGTTTGAAAGGAGTATGGCGACCATTCCACGATATACGCGATAATGATTTCACAATCTCCAATCAGTTTTGCCAGGTTTTGAGCATGTGCCAAGGCGCGCTCTCCCGACCCATGACCATCCAGGCCAATCACAAGTTTTGCAGTCATAGTCTGTCCATCCCCTCGTTCTCATTGCATTTTATTCTAATGCAGGGGAAACGAACACTACTTTTGTCTGATACGCAACAGCCGGGCGAAATACTTCGCACGCCACACACTCAACTTTTGCATCCAATAATAACACTACCGGAACTGCGCGGGGCATCCGATGCATGACTTCAATCAACACGCACCAAGCCTTGATTGCGACATAGATCGAGCTATTTTTTAGGTATGCCTGCACTGCGCGCTACAAGGTTCACTCTCCCCGCAGGAGGAGGTCCGTTCATGCTTGAACGGCTGATGCTTGGCGTGTTTCTCAATGATCAACCCACACATCGCTTGAATTTTGGGAACGGCAAGCCAACCCCGCATCCGCTGGTCGCCAATCAGGGCTGGATCATCCCGCCAGGTTCCAAGGGTAGCTGCGCGTTCGATGAACCGCTTGACATTATGCTGATTGAAATCGAGCCAATGGTGCTTCAGGAAGTGGGCATGCAAAGGCCCGAAACGATTGCCCCCATGGTGGGCGATTTCGATCCGGTTACCCTTCAACTTGCCATGGCCGCCGAAAGCTTCTGCAATGGCGGCACCATATACCGCGAGACCATGCATCGCGCTTTGGCGGCGCAGTTGACCAGGGCGCTGGCCGTCCGTCCCGAGGCATCGCAGATCGAAGACATTCGAATGAGGCGGATCATTGAATATGTGCATGACAATCTGACGGCGGACCTGACACTGGGCTCGATGGCGGGTCTTGCAGCGATGAGCGGCTATCACTTCACCCGCTCTTTCAAAGCAGCCACAGGTAAAAGCCCGCTACAATATGTGATCGCCGCCCGGATTGATCTGGCCAAGGAATTGCTCCGGACAACCAGACTCTCCGTTGCTGAGATCTGCTCTCGCGTCGGCTATAATGATCTGAGCCGTTTTGGCACCGACTTCAAAAGAGCGATCGGCGCTACGCCCGGTGCTTATCGCGCAAGATGATCTCAAGACGAGACCGACAATTTAAGCCGGTCAGGATGTGAGCAGCGGCAGTGCGTGCCAGACAGTCCAAATCATCATCACGGACATAAAAACTGCGGCTCCCACGATAAAACCAAGAGGTCCTCGACCGGCTTTTCCCTGCGGATGCGACAGCCCGCTAAGCGTCATTTCTCCGCCTGCATGACTCTTGATCTATGCCGCATGTTCGCTTGGCATCAAAACCTTGACATCCGGCGCTTGCGCGAACTCCAGTTCGGTGGACTCCCGGTTCAGATACCAGCTGGTACTTAAACCCTTGATTTCATCAAACGGTATAAAGAGCGTCCGGTGAAACAGAGCAAATGGCACCGATAAACGCGTCGGCTTAGTCGACCGGTACGTTGTCGATGCCGCTGGTGCCACCGGGGCCG
>JAHEJF010000104.1 GCA_024639025.1 Ahrensia sp.
CGGCGATCCAAATTAAAGCCATCGGCAATGCGGGCTCTTTCCGCGAATTCAGCCGCAAAGCGCGAAAATTTCTCAGCCTCGCCAAGATTTCCCGAAGACACGCGGCTCAAACCGCCTTGCTGCACAGCAACAAGAACCAATTCTCGCAACAGGAGATTGTGCTCATCACTGCCGCGCATACCGGCAACATCTGCAAGCTTGTGGGCAACCCCTGTGTCAAAATGCGGTGATCTCAGCAATTCATTCAGCGTGTCGCGCAGTTCCAAACCACCACTGCGTGCCATCATCAATGCATGTTGCACCGAACCACCAGACAAGGCAGCGAGTCGGGGAATGTCTGAATCTGCCATGATCGGACCTGCTATGGCCTTCAAAACGCGCTCCACCTCATCGTTTTCCAGCGGTAAAAAGCGAATAAGCTGGCAGCGCGAGCGAATGGTTGCAAGCATGCCGCTTGTACCATGAGAAATAATAATAAACAGTGTGTTAGATGGAGGTTCTTCAAGCAATTTCAGAATTGCGTTTGCTGCATTTCGGTTCATATCTCCGAGGCAATCAATGATAATGATGCGCCTCGATTGCGCAGCAGCGCTCATGCCAAGGAAACGGTGCAGTCGGCGGACTTCATCGACAGTGATCACCGTCTTGAATCCCTTGCCGTCGTCTTTGAGCGGGCGCGTCAGATACAGAAGATTGGGATGCGTGTTTTGCGCAATCTGTCGATAGTTACTGTTTTTGGTGTCCGGTGGATGGATGACACCGCCACTGCCTATTTCATCGTTCGCCAGCATCATATTGGCCAGGTGAAATGCTGACGTGGCTTTGCCAACGCCCCTTTCCCCTTGCAATATCATCGCGTGGTGGCCGCTGCGGGCCGCATCCACCATGTTGGCGCAGGCTTGCTGATGACCGGTCAGGACAGGCGTCACGCATGGTGGCGGGATTTCATCAATTGAATCATGAAATTGCGGACTGTCGACTATTGTTTGATCCAATTGATGCTCCACGCAACACGAGCGCTTTTATCAGGCTATGACTGATCGCCGTCCCAAGATTTTACCCTGCGGTCATAGGCCTCAACATTTTCCGGGGTCAAGTCTGCTCTGATAATCAAGGAGCCGTCATCTGCAGATTCCCTTTGCCTTACTATGGCGTTCTCATACAGCCAAGCCACATCAGAAAAGTGTTCTGGTGCGATGTGCAAAGTCTTGCTGACCAGAGAACCGGCAATCTTTCGCTCGATCAGGGCGAGCAGTTGGTCAAGCCCCTTCCCCGTCAACGCGCTAACCGCGACCTGGTTCTGCTCAACGCCTTTGCCTGGTACCAATCGTTTCTCGAGCGCCTTGAGATCCTCAGAGTTCAAGTTGTCAATTTTGTTCCAGACCTCAATCACATGTCCTTTGTCCTCAGGATCGATGTCCAGATCATTCAGGACCGAACGAACATCTTCTGCCTGAGCGACGCAGGCCTGATCGGAAGCATCGTGGACATGAAGCACCAGATTGGCCTCCTGCACCTCTTCCAGCGTGGCGCGGAATGCTGCCACCAGATGGGTGGGCAAATCAGAAATGAACCCCACAGTGTCTGACAAGATGATCCAGGTACCACCGGGCAATTGCACGCGTCTCAAGGTGGGATCAAGCGTCGCAAACAGCATGTCTTCGGCATGCACGGCAGCGCCGGTAAGGCGATTGAAAAGCGTTGACTTCCCCGCATTCGTGTACCCCACAAAGGCGACGACAGGCAGCGGTATCTTCTTGCGTTTGGAGCGATGCAAAGTGCGTGTGCGCCGCACTGTTTCAAGCTCACTTTCAAGGCTCTTGATCTTGTCACGCAGAATGCGCCGGTCAGCCTCAATCTGAGTTTCACCCGGACCACCCAAAAAGCCGGCACCACCACGCTGACGCTCAAGGTGTGTCCAGGAGCGGACCAGGCGTCCGCGCTGGTAGTTCAAATGGGCAAGTTCGACTTGGAGCACCCCTTCCTTGGTTCGGGCACGCCGACCAAATATCTCAAGGATGAGCCCTGTGCGATCCAGCACCTTGGCGTGCAATTCCTTTTCCAGGTTTCGCTGTTGAACGGGCGTTAATGCGTGATCAACCACCACCAGCTCCGCATTTTCAGCTTTGACGATGCTTGCCAACTCCTCGACCTTGCCTGAGCCCAGCAAAGTCGACGGTCGCGGCTTGTTGACCGCGACAATGGCGGAATGAGCAATGACAAGATCGATGGCCAGGGCCAGACCTTCCGCTTCAGCAAGCCGTTCTTGTGCCGTGCGCTCGATGCTGCCCGATGAGAAAGTACTGCCCGCAACAGAATTACGCACAATGTCAGGTGCGATCACGATAGCCCGCGTCGGCTCCACCGTGTGATCGAAAGATGCGCGCGGTCCCTTCAATTTGTCCTTGCGATGACCTGAGGTCTTGTTGTTTTCGCTCAATCTTCTGACGCGCCTGCCGATTCAGCATCAAACATCTGAACTGGCGATCCAGGCATGATTGTCGAGATTGCATGCTTGTAAACCAGTTGGGCATGACCATCCCTGCGCAACAATACGCAGAAATTGTCGAACGAAGTTACCACACCGGTAAGCTTCACGCCGTTGACCAGAAAAATGGTCAGTGAAATCTTCTGTTTGCGTACTGCGTTGAGAAATTGGTCTTGTAGATTTTGGGAACGATCTGACATTTTTTTCGCCATTTTTCTTTCTATTGTTTATTATTTATGCAGTTCAAACCTGTTTTGGGCATTTTTCCAAACTGGTAGTAACATCACCCAACAAGCATTATCTATGCCAGTCCCTCCAATAAACTAGAGGAACACCTTTTCATAAATAGGCGTTTTTTCCGCCTGTTCTATAAAAGCCTCCCGAATTTTTGAAACGACACTGCCTGGGTGCCCATTTGCGACTGGTTGACCGTCGATCTTTACAACCGGCATCACCAGCGTCGTCGCTGCTGTAATAAACGATTCACGTGCCTGTTGGGCTTCGGTGACAGAAAAACCTCGTTCTTCAACCTTGATGCCAATTCGATTGGCAGCATCGATGACGGTTGTCCTGGTAATGCCGCGCAAGATGCCATGTTCGGCAGGGCGTGTGACAAGTGTGCCATCCGACGTCACAATCCAGGCATTGGTGGCACCGCCTTCTTTTACAATACCTTGCTCATCAACAAACCATGCTTCTGCGGCGCCATTTTCCTTGGCTTTTTGGCGCGCAATGCAATTGGGCAGCAGCCCCACCGACTTGATATCGACACGGTCCCACCGGTTCTCAGGCACGGTGATCACACCCACCCCGTCTTCAAACTTCTGCTCTGCCAACGCCGGATCGGTTCGTTTCGCTGTCACCACCAGTGCCGAAGGTGTCCCGTCGGGCGGAAACACATGGTCTCTTCGTGCCACGCCGCGGGTTACCTGCAAATAGACAAGTCCGTTTATGACGCGATTGCGTGCAACCGTTTCAAGCAAGATGCGTTCAAGAGCCTTGCGCTGAACCGGCCATTTGATTTGCAGCTCGGACAAGGATCGACCCAATCGATCCATGTGCCGTGTCATGTCGATCAGCTGACCATTCGCAACTTCACAGACTTCATAAACGCCGTCTGCAAATTGATAACCGCGATCTTCAATGTGAACCGCTGCCTCACGGTGCGGCAGATAACGGCCGTTGACATAGGCAATCCGAGACATGGTCTATTTTCCTCGATTAATCCGCATCAGAAAAACTCCAGGCTGACGCGGAACAATTGTTCAACGCTTTTGACGGCCGAAGTTTTGGCAAACATGACAACCCGGTCATGAGCCTTCACGATTGTGTCGCCATCGGGCTTGATCACCGCGCCGTCCCGGTAGATGGCGCCAATCCTAACATCTTCCGGCAGATCTTGTTCGCGCAATGGCCGTCCAACCAATGGCGAAGTCTCCAGCGCCTCAGCCTCGATCACTTCAGCCTGCCCCTTTTGAACAGAATGGACCTGGCGGATGCGACCACGGCGCATATGCTGGAGAACCCGTGAAATGGTCACGGCACGCGGGTTGATTTGCGCATCAATGCCAAGCGTGGCGGTGAAACTCTGATACCCCAAATCATTGATAAGCGTCATTGTCGACTCACAACCAAGTTTCTTGGCCATCACCGATGCCAGAACATTGACCTGGTCGTCGTTTGTCAGCGCGACCATCAAATCGGCATCCTGGATGTCGGCTTCCTGCAGGATTTGTTGATCGAGAGCGCTTCCATGCAGCACGATCGTCCGCAACAACGCATTGGCGATGTACTCGGCCCGCTGTCGGCTTGCTTCAATGATCTTTAGATGGGCCTTCGAACCGCGGCGCTCCAACTCGGAAGCAACATATTGTCCAATATTGCCGCCACCGGCAAACACAATACGACGGGCCTGGGTTTCCTCATGGCCAAACAGTGCGAGCGTCCGCCTGACCTGTCCTTTGACGCTGATCACATAGACAAGATCGCCCGCCAGCAGTTGATCCGACGACTTGGCAACAAACAGCTGTTCGTTGCGCCAGACACCTGTGACTGTGGCGCCCAAATCCGGAAATAGATCACTGAGCTGGTTAAGCGGCGTATTAATGACCGGGCAATCTTCACGGCACTCAATCGCCATCATGGTCACATTGTCCTCGGCAAATTGAACCACATCGGTCGCGCCAGGCAGTGCGATACGCTTAAGAACCACCTCACCTACTTCGCGCTCGGGTGAAATGATCACATCAATCGGCAGGTGGTCACGAGAAAACAGGTTGCGATAGTGTGAATGCAGATAAGACTGCGCCCGTACCCGGGCAATCTTTGTCGGCACATCGAACAAGGAGTGCGCCACCTGACATGCAGTCATGTTGACTTCATCATAGAGCGTCACTGCAATCAGCATATCGGCATCAGCGGCACCTGCTGCATCCAGGATATCCGGATGGCTGCCATGTCCAACAAATCCACGTACATCCAGCGTATCCCGCACGCGCTGGATCAGTGTCGCCGATGTGTCGATGACCGAAACATCATTATCTTCCGCAGCAAGCCGTTCGGCAATGCCATAGCCGACTTGCCCGGCCCCGCTAATGATCACGCGCATGCGCTATTATACCCCCAGGGACTTCAATTTGCGATGAAGCGCAGAGCGTTCCATACCAATGAATTCGGCCGTACGCGATATATTTCCGCCAAATCGTGAGATCTGTGCCAGCAAGTAATCACGCTCAAAACGCTCGCGTGCTTCTCGCAGCGGCAGCGACATAATGTGGGTGTCGGCTTCAGTCGGCGTGTTGGGCAGGTTTTCACTCACCTCGGCGGGCAATTTGTCGACGGTGATCATCACCTCATCGCTCTCATCGCGTGTCAGGATCATCAGTCGTTCGATCGCATTGCGCAACTGACGAATATTACCCGGCCATGAATGCGATTGCAGAACCGCCATGGCATCATCATCGATCAGTTTCGCCTTGATGCCCGTCTGCTCAGCGATCTGCTTCATGAAGGTTTGAACCAGAACCGCGATATCCTCGCGCCGAGCGGTCAGTGGTGGCACCTCAATCGGTACAACGGCCAATCTGCTGAACAGATCGCGCCTGAAACGTCCATCTTCGATCAATACCTCAAGATCAAACGCCGTCGAGGAGATGATCCGGACGTCCACCTTGACCCGCCTTACGCCACCAACGCGTTCAAATTCCTGTTCGACCAGCACGCGCAGAATTTTCGATTGGGTTTCAAGCGGCATGTCGGCCACTTCATCGAGATACAGAATTCCTCCATGCGCCTGTTCGAGCGCACCGACCTTGCGCTCGGCACCATTGGGTTCGGTGCCGAACAGCTCCATCTCCATGCGGCTTGGTGTAATCGCCGCCGCATTGATAGTCACAAATGGCCCCGCCGAACGGGTTGAGCTCTTGTGAATTGCCCTGGCCACCAATTCCTTGCCCGACCCCGACGGACCGGTAATCAAGACACGGCTGTTGGTGGGTGCAACTCTGTCAATTGCCTGTCGAAGGCTCAACATGGCCGGTGAATTGCCGACCAGTTCCGAGGAATCGCTGGACTTCTTTTTCAACTCGGAGATCTCGCGGCGCATGGAGCTGGCTTCCAGGGCGCGTTCGACAACAAGGATCAGCCGATCTGATTTGAACGGTTTCTCAATATAGTCATAGGCGCCGCGCTTAATCGCCGATACCGCTGTTTCAATATTGCCGTGCCCGGATATCATGACGACTGGCAAGCCCGGATGCATAGCCTGAATTTCATCTAGCAGACCCAATCCGTCAAGCTTGCTGCCCTTCATCCATATATCGAGAAAAATCAGGCGGGGCACACGGTCGGAAATCGCGGCAAGCGCGCTGTCGCTGTCAAAAGCGGTGCGCGTCTCGTGACCCTCATCATCCAAAATACCCGATACGATGTCCCGTATGTCATCTTCGTCATCAACGATCAGAATATCTGCCTTCATAGCGT
>JAHEJF010000105.1 GCA_024639025.1 Ahrensia sp.
ATCCTGCGATGCAGACCCTGCTGGACAATCTGGATTTGCTGGCACGCCGGGATTTCAAGGCGCTCAGCCAGATTTGCGGTGTCGACGAGGCCGATCTGTTGGACATGCTGGAGGAAATTCGGGGTCTCGATCCCAGACCGGGCATGGCCTATGAATCAAGCCCAACACAGTCGATCGTGCATGACGTTGAAGTCAGTCAGGCACCGGATGGAACATGGCGCGTTGAGTTGAACAACGATGCGCTGCCGCGGGTCATTGTGGATCGGCAATATTATGCAGAAGTTTCTCGCTCCAAGCTCAAAAAGGACGAAAAGACCTTCATCGCCGATTGTCTGGCCAACGCGACCTGGTTGGAGCGTAGCCTTGATCAGCGCGCAACCACAATTCTGAAAGTGGCAACCGAAATTGTGCGCCAGCAGGACAGTTTCTTTGTCGAAGGTGTCTCAGGCTTAAAGCCCATGACCATGAAAATGGTGGCCGACGCCATTTCAATGCATGAATCGACGGTCAGCCGCATCGCATCGAACAAATACATGCTGACTCCGCGTGGATTGTTCGAAATCCGCTATTTTTTCACCGTGGCGATTGCTGGAACCGGTGGTGAAAACACAGAACATTCCTCGGAATCAGTGCGGCAGCGCATTCGCGACATGATCAATAATGAAACAATCGACAAGATATTGTCCGACGACTCCCTGGTGGATTTGCTCAAAAATGAGGGCATTGATATTGCGCGCCGCACCGTGGCCAAATACAGGGAAGGCATGAATATCGCTTCCTCCGTACAGCGCCGTCGAGAGAAAAAGGCACAACTGTCGGCCGCACAAGCTAAGCGCTAACCAATCGACCTCGATTTGCACTTTTTTGCGTTATTGCCCTTCACAGCGGCGCAATCTTATCTCAAGTTAGAATCTCATCGGTCGCCGATTAACTCAAGGTTGGCGGTCCTCACTAACAATAAGAATTGAGGTAAAATATGAGCTTACGCGTTTCCGGAAAACACATGGAAGTCGGCGAGGCCTTTAAAACGCGCATCGAAGACCGAATAGACGAAGCTCTTTCAAAATATTTCGACAATCGGGCATCCGGTCATGTGACCGTTGAAAAATCGGGGTCACGCTTTACGACAGATTGCGTGTTGCACCTAGATAGCGGTGTGGTCCTGCAGGCAAGCGGTGAGGCTCAAGAGCCCGACGCCAGCTTCAATGCAGCGGCCGAACGCATTGAAAAACGCCTTAGACGCTATAAGCGCCGTCTCAAATCGCATCACTCGGACGCCGCTGCCAGCCGCGACGAAGAATATGCCTATCGCGTGCTTGAGGCGCTGCCGGAAGACGATGAAGACGAGCTACCCGATGATTACGCGCCGGCCATTGTCGCTGAGACGCGGATGCAATTGGCGACCTTGCCTGTGGCTTCGGCAGTTTTGCAGCTAGACCTTCAAGACAACCCGGTTTATGTGTTCCGCAACGCAGGCAGCGGTGATGTAAACCTTGTTTATCGCCGACCTGATGGAAATATTGGTTGGATTGATCCCGGTGCATTGAAATAAGCACTGGTATTGCGTGGGTTGGATGGGCTGCATTGGCCGCACCCACAGAAAGACATGGTGATTGTGATGGATCTTGGCGAAATTCTCGGCAAGGATGCTATCGAAACAGATTTAAGAGTTGGTTCCAAAAAGCAACTGCTGCAGGCGCTGTCGGAGCGCGCTGCAGAACTAACCGATCTGTCAGCACGCGAAATATTCGATACCATTTTGCAGCGCGAGAAGCTTGGATCGACCGGTGTGGGAAACGGCATTGCCATTCCACACGGGAAATTCGACAAGTTTGACCGCATATTTGGATTGTTTGCGCGTTTGGACGCGCCGATCGATTTTGATGCGCTTGACGAGAAACCCGTCGATATCGTCTTTTTGCTGCTGGCACCGGAAAGCGCTGGCGCCGATCACCTCAAGGCGTTGTCTCGCATTGCCCGCGTGCTGCGTGATCCGCAAAGACTGGCGGCATTAAGGGCTGCCCCTGCCGATGCGGATTTTTATGAATTACTCGTCAATGACGAGCAATCAGACGCAGCCTGAGCCCCTATCTGATGCGCAGATCAGTATCTGCGTCAAACAGGAATGCACGAGCAGGATCAAAGGCAACTGATGTTGCTTTGCCTTCGGCCACCTTGTGGCCCTCAGGTAATTGAATTGTCAGGGGATCCTTGCTGTCTCCCCCGGCATAGGCAAAAGATGTGCCGCCCAGATCTTCAATCACATCGATGGTCACTTTGAGCTTTGCAGCACCTTTGGCGTCAAAGTGTTCAGGACGAATACCCAGCTTCACTTTTTGGCCTTTCGCCAATTTCGTCGAGACGGGAACGGCAGCCTTGGCACCATCATACCCGTCCAGCACGATGTTCGCGTTGCCCTTGGTGTAAGATGAAACAACGCCGTTGAGCTGGTTCATCTTGGGAGAGCCAATAAACCCGCCGACAAAGGCGTTGTCTGGATTGCTGTAGAGTTCCAAGGGTGAACCAAATTGTTCGACATTGCCCGCGCGCAGCACAACGATCTTGTCGGCCAGTGTCATCGCTTCGACCTGGTCGTGAGTCACATAGATCATGGTCGCGCCGAGCTCGGAATGCAGTTTGGCGATCTCAAGACGCATCTGCACCCTGAGTTCAGCATCGAGGTTTGAAAGTGGCTCATCGAACAGGAACACCTTGGGTTCGCGGACGATGGAACGGCCAATCGCCACGCGTTGGCGCTGACCACCCGACAGTTGTTTTGGCTTGCGATCGAGCAGGGGGTCAAGATGAAGGATCTTGGCCGCTTTGTTGACCCGCTCATCAATAAAAGACTTGTCGTGACCGGTCATTTTCAGGCCGAAGCCCATGTTTTCACGCACGGACATGTGGGGATAAAGCGCATATGACTGGAACACCATGGCCACGCCGCGTTCCGCAGGATCCACATAAGTGACATCCGATTCGCCGATAAACAACTGGCCCGATGTGGCCTCTTCAAGGCCTGCAACCAAGCGCAACAATGTTGACTTGCCACATCCGGAAGGGCCAACAAAAACGACAAAATCCCCGGATGTAATATCCAGATCGACACCATGGATAACATCCACGGATCCGAATGATTTCTTTAGTTTTCTTAGTACGACGTCGGCCATTATGGCATCCTCCAGTCCGGTTTATATGTGTGAATCTTCATGCGCGCGGTCCCATTTTCACTGGGAGGTCCGCAATGATGGCTTGAGCTGTTGCGCGGACATCATCAGCCCACGATTCCAGTTGTCTCTGTGAAATGCGGTAACACGGCGCGGTTACCGATAGCCCGCCGGTTATCGAACGGTCGGCGGTAAAGACGGGCGCTGCGACACAATGAATGCCGGGCTCGTGTTCCTCGCGGTCATAGGCATTGCCGGTGCGGTTGATCTCATCAAGCTCACGTAAGAGCGCTTTGGCGTTGGGCAGCGTTGTCTCGGTAAATTTGTGGAAATTGATCTGCGCAATGCGCGCTTCGGCTTCGTCTCGGGGTAAAACCGACAGGCCGGCCTTGCCGACGCCGGTGCAGTAGCAGGGCGATGAATTGCCGACCTGGCTGTGCATGCGCACGGCCTGACGCGATTCAACCTTGTCCAGGTAGATGACCTCGGTGCCTTGCAAAACACCCAAATGCACGGTTTCCCCGGTCAGCTCGTGCAGCGCACGCAAATGCGGTTCTGCAATTTCGCGCAAACCGTTTTGGCTCCAGGATTGCGCAGCAAATTTCAGCAAACGCAATCCCAGCGAGTAGGATTGGTCGGGATTGACCTGCAACAAACCCTCTTCGATCAGGTTGCTGATTTGGCGATGCAGCGTGCCGCGCGGTTGGTCAATCTGATTGGCCAAATCGCGAAAGCGCAGGGGCTCGGGTGCAGACGCAATCACGTCCAGCACAGAAATCGCTTTCCCAAGCGTACCCGTGTCGCTGCTGATTTTTGCGCTGGCCATGTTCCTCCCGAGAGCTTGAGCGCGATTAAGATTTTTGGTTTGTTGCGCACTTGACTCCGAACGCTCCATATACCAATAATTCAACATAGTCAAATCAGGTTCCATTATGTGGAACAAGATGGGACCTATGTTTCATGCCGAATTCTGCTGGATCGGAGAATTTATCCAGCGGATGTTTGGTGTGTTTGAGCGGCTTTAGGGCCACTTGAGTTCAGAGCGTGGTCTTCACGTTAAATTCCTTGGGAGGAAGCTTGAGATGAAATCTCTTATGAAATCGACAATCGTAGGTGCAGTTGCGACCGCACTTATGGCAGGCGCCGCGACAGCTGGCGATCTGGTCATCAACTTCGATGATCCGAATCCTGCACCAAAGGCGGGTTTTGAAGCCGCTGTGGAAGCCTTCAAGGCGGCCAATCCAGATGTGAACGTAACTGTGAACATCAACGATCGCGAAGCACACAAGACAGCGATCCGTAACTTCCTGTCCGCTGACGCGCCAGATGTTACGGCGTGGTATCCGGGTAACCGGATGGCACCATTTGTGGATGCCGGCCAGTTTGAGGACATCTCGGACCTTTGGGCATCTGATGCCAATCTGTCATCAAGTTTTGAGGCCATCAAGCCAACAATGACGCGTGACGGCAAGCAGTGGGGCGTACCCTATTCATACTACCAGTGGGGCGTGTACTATCGCAAAGACATCTTTGACGAGAACAATATTGCAGAGCCTAATACCTGGGATGAGCTGCTGGCCGCATGTGATACGCTCAAAGCAGCTGGCGTCACACCCTTCACCATCGGTACCAAGTTCCTTTGGACCGCTGCTGGCGTATTCGATTATTTGAACCTGCGCACAAATGGCTATGAAGTGCACAACGCACTGACTGCCGGCGAAATCAAATACACAGATGACCGCATCAAGGCGACATTTGATAACTGGAAAACAATGCTTGAGCGCTGCTCATTTGTTGACAACCACGCAACAATGTCTTGGCAGGATGCGATTGCACCATTCGCCAATGGCGAAGCGGCAATGTATGTCATGGGCAACTTCTCCGTGGCAGCCTACAAGGATGCCGGTTTGACAGACGATCAGATCGACTTCTTCCAGTTCCCTGAAATTACTCCAGGCCTGGCACGTGCCGAAGAAGCGCCAGCGGATGCTCTGTTCATCCCATCAGGTGCAAAGAACAAGGAAGATGCGCGCAAGTTCCTGTCGTTTATCGCACAGCCTGAAATTCAGGGTGAGTGGAACAAGACAATTGGTCAGTTGCCACCTAACTCGGCGGCATCGATCAACGAAGATGACAAATTCATCGTTGAAGGCTTTGAGACCGTCTCAACGGCAGCTGGTCTGGCTCAGTTTTATGACCGCGATGCACCTGCCGAAATGGCAAAGGCCGGCATGGAAGGCTTCCAGGAATTCATGATCAAGCCTGATCGTCTGGATGCAATCCTTGAGCGTCTCGATAAAATCCAAGAGCGCGTTTACAAGTAATCGTCGCACGACAATAACGCGAATCCCGGGCGACCGGGGTTCGCATTTCAACTTCCTATGTAAACCGGTTTGCGCGCATGGCAGCGTTGCCGGAACAACAATATGGCCATCCAAATCCATTCGGGGAGGAAGACATGTCTACCGTTGCCAATATGGACGCAGCACCCGTCACAATAGCGCAGGACAATCGCAGTTGGCTGCACCGCAACAGGTTGCGGGTTGCGCCCTGGTTGTTTCTCGCACCCGCTATCCTTTTCTTTTTGATTTACGTTATCCTGCCCGTGTTTCAGTCTATCTGGATCTCGTTCTTCGAGTGGGACGGACTGGGTACTGCCGAGTGGGTCGGCATGCGCAACTATCAGGAATTGCTGGATGATGACCGTTTCTACACATCGCTGTGGAACAACTTGTTATGGCTTATTCTCTATATGCTGGCCGTTCCCGCGGGTCTGTTCATCGCGCTGTTTCTGAACCAGACCGTGTTTGGCATGCGGCTCTACAAGTCGCTGTTCTTCTTTCCTTTCGTTATCAGTCAGGTCGTCGTCGGTCTGATCTTCACCTGGTTCTACAACCCCAATTTCGGCATTGTTGGCGAGATTTGGGGATGGTTTGATGCGGTTCCGCCCTCGATTTTGGGCGATGAGCGCTTTGTGACTTACGGCATTATTGCCGCGGGTCTGTGGCCGCAAATTGCCTATTGCATGATTTTGTATCTGACCGGTCTGAACAACGTTTCACCTGATCAGGTCGAAGCTGGCCGCCTGGATGGCGCCAAGGGCTGGTCCATGTTGCGCTTTGTGATTTTGCCGCAATTGTGGCCTGCCACATTCCTGGCCATTGTGGTCACCGTGATCGGCGCGCTGCGCTCATTCGATATGATCGCGATCATGACGCAGGGCGGACCCTATGGCTCGTCCAACGTGCTCTCCTATTACATGTTTGAAACGGCGCTTTCGGAATATGGATTCC
>JAHEJF010000106.1 GCA_024639025.1 Ahrensia sp.
CAACGCTGACAAGATTATGAACCAGCGGCAAACCAAATGCGGCCGTCTTGCCAGTGCCGGTTTGTGCCAGGCCCAAAATATCGTGTCCCTTCAAGATCAGCGGAATGCACTGCTCCTGAATAGGAGTGGGCTCATTGTAACCCAATTGATCAAGGGTCTTTGTAATCGACGGTGCAAGGCCCAAGTCCTTGAAAGTCGTCGTAAATTCGTTTGTCAAAATGACATACCTTCCTGATGGCGCGGTATTGGCGCGCCCATACATGCAACCCAAAAACCCGCTTCAAGCGGATTTTCCGGTAATGCGGTTGCGGGTCTTGGCTCGCTCCGAGACCGAATGTCTCGCAGCCGCCAACCCGGCAGTACCCCGCGTGATTTGGGAACTTGAAAAAATCGTTCAAAGCGAACGATTGTGCGTTTTTGCTCAGTGCACCCCTTTTTTGGTGCCGATTATTGAGCACTGCTCACGCAACAGATCTATAACAATTGAGGATATCGTACCGTTTGTGCTGAATGTCAATGGCGAGACCAGTTGCCGATCACGGAGTTCTGATCAACAGAAACTTGCCGTTACGTAAGATTCATCTTGAATATGCCAAACTCTTGTGAGTATCTTTCACAATATCGTGTTACGGCAAGCGGCTTCTTCATAAGATCACGGCAACAGTGGCCATCTGTCTCTTCCCAAAAACATTGATGCCCCGGGGCGATCTCATTCATCGCGCCATCGACTATTATGCGACCGACTTGAAAAAGGACTAAAAATGGCTACCGGAACTGTTAAGTGGTTCAACACCACGAAAGGCTATGGCTTTATTCAACCCGAAGAAGGTGGAAACGACATCTTTGTTCACATCAGCGCAGTGCAGGCTGCTGGCATGCAATCACTGGATGAAGGTCAAAAAATCAACTACGAAATCGTTCAGGACGAGCGTTCTGGCAAATCATCCGCTGGTAATCTCAGCGCAGCATAAAACACACATTACTGCCAGTTTAGCCATCTGGCCCATGCAGCCTGATGGCTTGCTGCAGCGGTGTTCTCACGATTAGGTGAGTGCACTATCCAATTGCGATTGTCCGTATTAAACAGGCGCTTCAATTTCGAGAAAGCGCACCATGACAACGATCGACTACTACTTCTTTTCCGCCTCACCTTTACCTATCTGGGCCACAAAGCAATCACCGAAATTGCAGCCAAGCACGGCGCGAACTTGAACATCAAACCCTCCAATCTGATGGCGATCTGGGAAGTATCCGGTGCTGTTCCTCCTGGCAAACGTCCGATGGTTCGCCAGAAATATCGTCTTTTGGAAATCGAACGTTGCGCAGATATACGCGGCCTTCCCATCAATAAGACGCCCAAACACTTTCCTGTCGATGCAGCGCTGGCCGACACTTCAATCATAGCGCTTGTTGAGATGGGAGAAGATCCCCTTGACTATATGGGCGATGTTTTTGCTGCAGTCTGGGTGCACGAAAAAGATATTTCAGACGAAGCGGTATTGAGTGAACTGCTGACCACGCATGGCTTTGACGCCAATGCAGTGCTTGCCAAGGCGAAGTCCGACGAAGTTGCTGCCATACGGGGGGAGAACGCCCAGGACGCGGTGGAAGCCAATGCGGTGGGTGTACCTGCCTATGTCATTGATGGTGAGGTCTTTTGGGGCCAGGATCGCGTTGAACATGTCGACCATATGCTTTCAACTGGCCGAGAAGCTTTCCCAATCGACTGATATCAGCCCAGCAACTGGTTGCCTTACCTTCCCGAAAGAGGTATTTATTCCTCTAAATATCAAGGGAATCAACCATGCTGTCTCATGATGAAGTTTGGGCAGCCATCGACCGGCTGGCTGAAAAACATGACCTAACGCCATCAGGCCTGGCCAAGCGTGCTGGCTTGGATTCAACCACGTTTAACAAGTCGAAGAGATTTGCGGTGGACGGACGGGCGCGTTGGCCATCAACCGAATCCATTGCCAAGATCATGGAAGCAACCGATGCCAGTCTGCATGAATTTATGGATTTGGTGCAGCAGCATAAGAGCCACGTTTTAGCGCCTGCCTCCGGGGAAAAATATTCGCCGCAACCCAGCGGACAAATCCTGGGATTTCATGAGACCGGGCAAACGCCACTGCGCGATATTCCTGTCGTGGGGATGGCGCAGGCTGGTGCAGGTGGATTTTTCGATGATGCCGGCTTTCCAGCAGGTCAGGGATGGGACCAGGTTCAGTTTCCGGGCCTTGAAGATGATGGTCATATCTATGCGTTGGAAATTTCCGGCGACAGCATGCTGCCGCTCTACCGCGAGGGCGATACGATCATTGTTTCACCGGGCGCATCGGTCCGAAAGGGCGACCGGGTGGTCGTAAAAACCACCGATGGCGAGGTCATGGCCAAAATCCTCAAACGCAAGAATTCCACCAGTGTGGAGCTGTCTTCAGCCAATCAGGAACACGCGGATCGCAACTTCACAACTGCTCAAATTGAATGGATGGCCAGGATCATCTGGGCAAGCCAATAGATGATCCAATTCCTCAATTGCCCTGATTGTACAGTGAACCATCCAATGCGCTTTCAATGAGCGCTGACGTTTCTTCAACACCATAGAGTGCGGCAAAAGAACCAAAGCGTGGGCCACGCTCCTGGCCGAGCAGTATGCGGTATAGCGCATTGAACCATTCGCCGGTCACCGCTGGCGAGCCATCAGGGGCGGTCCGTTTCGGATCATGATATCTGGCGTATTTGCGACCTACATTCAACACCGCGTCCTGAATGGTGGCTCCGTCGGCATCCCTGGGCAAAGCCTGGAATGCTTGATGCAATTGGCTAAGCGCGGCGTGCTCTTCTTCATCGGGCTTGTGGAACGTTTTGGACGGTTTCACAAAATCGTTGAAATAACGAATGGCATAACCCGCCAGTTCATCGAGCTTGCCATGGCTTTCGGCGGTCACGCCGGGTGCATATCGTGACATGAACCCCCAAAGCACCTCGCGGTTGCTCGCATTGGAAGCGCTCACCAAATTCAGCATCATGGCAAATGAAACCGGGATCCCCTCTGTGGGGGGATTGCCCGAATGAATATGCCAGACCGGATTATTGAGCCGTTGCGCAGTATCCTGCCTCTGAAATGCATCAAGCTGCTGAAAATACTCATCAACTGCTTTCGGGATCACATCGAAATGCAACCGTTTTGCCGTCCGGGGTTTGACAAACATGTAGTAAGCCAGGCTTTCAGTCGGCGCATAGGTCAACCATTCATCAATTGTCAGTCCGTTGCCCTTCGATTTTGATATCTTCTGGCCTTGTTCGTCCAGGAACAACTCATAGACATAATGTTCCGGCGCTTTGCCGCCCAGCGCATTGCATATGCGGTCATAAATGATCGAATTGGCCTGATGATCTTTACCAAACATTTCGAAGTGGACATCAAGGGCCGCCCAACGCATGCCGAAATCCGGTTTCCACTGCAGCTTGGCTGCGCCGCCGGTTACCGAGATCGTGGTCTCTTCACCATCTTCATCGTCAAATGTGATGGTGCCCGCATCCGCGTCAATTGACTTCATGGGCACATATAGCACGCGACCCGACTTTGGCGAGATAGGCAGGAATGGCGAATAGGTTGCCTGTCGTTCTTCACCCAGCGTCGGCAGCATAATGTCCATGATTTTCTGATAGTTGCGCAGCGCATTGAGCAAGGCTTCGTCAAATCTGCCCGATTTGTAGTACTCGGTAGAGCTGGCGAACTCGTAGTCGAAGCCAAAGTGGTCCAGAAACCGGCGCAACATGGCGTTGTTGTTGTCGCCAAAACTTGGCGCATCGCCGCCGAACGGATTGGGCACCTCGGTCAATGGCATTTGCAAATAAGGCTCCAACGCTTTCTCATCGGGCACATTTTCCGGCACTTTGCGCATACCGTCCATGTCGTCTGAAAAGCACAGAAGTTTCGTTGCCACCTTGTCCTCTGTCAGAAGACGAAAGGCCGTGCGTACCATGGTTGTTCGCGCGACTTCACCAAACGTGCCCAAATGTGGAAGGCCCGAAGGGCCGTAGCCTGTTTCGAAGAGCACGGTTTCGGGATATCCGGATTTCTCGAAACGTTTGAGGATCTTGCGCGCTTCCTCAAATGGCCATGCCTTGCACGCCTTGGCTGCTTCAACAGCTTCTGGCGTAATATCGAGTTGCGGCAGTGCGGGATTCGCGCTCATCATCTTGTCCTGTTGTTTGAGACTGCGCGGCTCTTTAGCCCATCACCGGGGCAATGAGAAGAGGTTACGCGCTTGCTAATGCATTTGAGAATTGCGAACTTGGCTGCGGCAAATCTGGTCCTGAAATTGCTATGCGGAGAGAATGATGAAGAAGCTGAACCAAGACGCGGCACTGGTTTATGTTATGGTTACGACAGCATCCGCCGATATGAAACTCGTCGATCCGGAGCTCAGGCGCATTGGAGCCATTTGCGATGTGCTGCCCATCTTCGACGATTTGTCGCGTGAAGAATTGCAGAACCACTCAACGGACTGCAGACGAATACTGGCTTCAGACAATGGTATCAGCAAGATTGTTGAATTGATCAAGGCATCGCTGCCCGAGCGTCTGCACGAAACCGCCTATGCGCTGGCGCTCGATATTGCGGCTTCAGATTTGCAAGTACCGCCGCAAGAGATCCGGTTTTTACAGGAGCTGGGCGATGCGCTTTCGATCAACAAACTCACTGTGGCCGCACTGGAAGTGTCCGCTCAGGTGCGGGCGCGCAGACCTTGATCCGTGACAAAATGCACATTTTGATCAATGACTTGTGATTTGCCTTACGACGCCTAACCGATCAATTAGGCATAACAAGCAGAGGTTGGCATGTCCGAACAATCAATTCGTCTGATCGCATTTTTGAGCATTTTTGCAGCGATGGCAATCTATGAGCTCTGGTCACCCAGACTGGAGCGTAACGAAATGATCGGTGCACTGAAGTCAAGGCGCTGGTTCACCAATCTGGCGATGGTCATCATATCATCAGTCTGTTTACGCATTTTGTTTCCGGCGGCGGCGGTGGGAACTGCTATCTGGGCACAGGAAACCGGATTTGGGCTGTTCCACATCATTGATTTGCCTTTGTTGCTGGTTGGAGTCTTTTGCTTTCTTGTGCTGGATTTCGCGGTTTGGCTTGAGCATTTTGCCAGTCACAAGTTCTCAATATTGTGGCGCATTCATCGGATGCACCATTCCGATCAGGGATTTGATGTCACAACCGCCTTGCGTTTCCATCCGCTTGAGATTGTGCTGTCCATGTTCTGGAAGGCCCTGATCATTGTGCTGCTGGGCGCACCCGTCCTGGCCGTGCTCATATTCGAGATCGTTCTGAACGGTATGGCGATGTTCAACCATGCAAATGCGAAGTTGCCACTCAAGCTGGATGCGATCCTGAGACGGGTGGTCGTCACGCCCGACATGCATCGCGTGCATCATTCCGCTGTTCAGATTGAGACAGACTCCAATTACGGATTCAACTTCTCTTTTTGGGATCGAATATTTTCGACCTATATCGCTCAACCCAAAGCCGGTCATGACAAGATGAAAATTGGCCTGGAAGAATATCAAGGCCCAAAAACATCAAATTTGGGATGGGCGTTGCTACTTCCGTTCAGAAAAGTATCACGAAGGGTGCTATAACCCGTCAGCATGCGGCGATCTTGGAAAGTATCGTTCGAAAATCTCCTGATATTTGCCGTTTTCCTCGAGTGTCTTCAAGGCGGCGTTGAGCGCCTGCAGGAGTTGAGTGTCTTCTTTTCGTGTCACAATCGCCATTCCGATACCGAAATATTTTTGCGAATAATAGGGTCCGCCAATAAAGGCGCAGCAATTGGCAGCGCTGGGCGAACTGAGCCAAAAGGACGAAGAAACACCATCGACAAAGGCCAATTCGGCTTCGCCCGCATTCACAGCCTTGTAGACAGCCTGTGCATCGAGCAATGGCATGGGGATGGATTCGGGAAAGTATTCATTGATCATCGCCTCATGCGCTGACTTGGCGACCACCGCAATCGATTTGCCAAGCAATTTTTCCTGCATCGTTGCACCGACACCAAGCTTGGTCTCACGCTTGGCCACGAATCGACCGGGAAAGCGGAAATAAGGATAGCTGAGCCCGTAATTTTCTCTTTTTGCACCAGAAATAGCGGTGCCGGCGATTATCGCTTCGCCTCGTTTTGCGTCCAGTGCCGTCTCAATGTTGCGCCAGGGCAATGCCTGTATCTCGCACTTGGATTCAATTCCAAGAACTCCGCAGATCGCGCGGGCCAATTCGACGTTCATGCCGGTTGGCCGCTTGTTGGCGTCGGCGAAATTGAAAGGCGGAAAATCAAGACTGGTCAGAAAACGCAGGCGCGGCAGCCCGCCGAGCAGCGGCGTGGTGATCCGCAGTTCGGGATCAAAATAACGCGGCGTACTCT
>JAHEJF010000003.1 GCA_024639025.1 Ahrensia sp.
ACGGAACGATAATATTTCATCATTATCTAACTTCCATAAGATGTCGCTTTTTTCGAGCCATAAGCAGCTAATATGGTAATCTGAGAAGTAACGGACCAGTTCGTCGGCGTTCTCCGGCTTTTCTTGCGCAATAATCAAATCGACCTGTTGTCGCTGGTTTGCAAAAGCCTGTGCAAGCGCAATGATGTTGGTGCCCGGCTCGTTGCCAATAATGTTTATATCAGCCGATCTGATCACAAAACATATGTCGTTGTCCTCAGGTGCGTTTGGCTTCAGACTTTGCATCTCAAAAACCTCTCGACAGAGTCCGCTTCAATCTAGTAAAAAATCCAGATTTGCGGACTTCATTGTTCAAAAATTCATTTAGTTGCTCAGCATCTGGCGAATCTTCATCTATATCCATCCTGTTTTTGTAAAAATTCAAAAACGCATCATACATTAACAACAATTCCGATTCAGATGGATTATGTATATGCTCCTGATAATTCTTCTTGGCCCAGTTTAAAGATAATATTAAGTCTTTAGTTTTGTTGGGGTCATATTTATTTGTTATGGAATTTTTTCGCTGTAAATAGTTATATCCACAATACTGGATGACACGGACGCTTCGGGCTAATGAAACGACGGTTGGGAACACGGCTATATCTTCCCATGAGTAAATTGGAGGGAATTTCAGGCCTTCCCTTTTCAATATGCTTCTGCTCCACAGCTTATGAGGCATACCCCAATCTTTGGTGAGTGATAGCACGTCGGCTATACTGTGTACCGTATAAGTCCCCTGTTTATCGGGGATGGTTTGCCACCGAGGGTTGCCCTCCATATCGACAGCGCGGTGGCCTGATAAAACCAAATTGCTCCCTGAAGAAATCGCCGCTTTCAGGTGCACCTCGATGCAGTTCTGGTCGAGATAGTCATCGCCATCGAGAAAGAAAATGTACTCACCGCGCGCGTTTGCGATTCCGTTGTTTCTCGCAACACCTGGCCCGGAATTCTCCTCATGGCGAAAGGCCATGATCCGCGGATCATTGTCACAAAAGCTCTTGATTATGGAGGCGGAGTTGTCCGTGGATCCGTCATCAATGATGATGAGTTCGATATCAGGAAACGATTGATTGATGGCGGAATAGATCGCTTTTGCGATAAACGCGTCCGTGTTGCAGGAAGTAATAATCAACGATACTTTCGGAACGGACGCCGACCCGCTCGACGTTGAAATCCTACGTAACATGTTGCTGCCGGGGCCTTAGACACATTGGTTGTGCGACCGGGACAAGCTGGCGCGATCGTTGCCAAAAACGTGCTTCGGCCTGGGTAGAAAAGCGGCCTTTGCAAAGTCTATTCCTTCGCACAACGGGCTTTTGCTAAGCCCATCTTCGCTTGAATAGCCGATCGGATATGATAGGGTCGTCCCAGCGCGCATTTCCACGTGCTCACAATTACTCTGCCTCACAGCCACTCCTCCCACACCCAATGAAGACTAAACAGATTTATGAAGACCCGAATTGACCCATGTCAAGGGGCGATAAACGCTCGGGACGGAGCGAGCCCCCATTGCCCGTTGCCGATCCAAGCAAGATTCGCGATCTTTGGCCTTATATAATGAGCGAACGGTAATTTAGTGAATACGATTGGCATTTTTAAATAATATTTCGCTTAAAACAGAACGCAGATCTTTACAGCTTAAGAAACTTATAAATAAATATTCTACTTAATATTAATGCCGTAATATTTCTAAGTTGCTGTTATTATATCGACAAATGATTGCTTTGTTTGATCGACTATTTAGCTATTAGATTTCTTCATAATAGGCGCGTTTCTTGCGATATTGTAAACTAAAGCGTCATTCGAAACAAAGCTTGACTGAGTCAGTTGAGCCATTCAATTGTATGCTTCTCAATCAGGCTAATTATATACTTACACATTTTTGGGATTTGACATGCGGGTAATGATGGTTGGTACGGGTTATGTTGGCTTGACCACCGGCATATGCTTCGCTGAAATGGGCCATAGTGTAATTTGTTACGATATTGACAAGTCCAAAGTTGAAAAGCTGCTCCGCAACGAGCTTCCAATTTATGAGCCGGGATTAGAAAAAGCCCTCATCCGCAATCGAGAAAGGGAGCAGCTATTCTTTTCTTCGAACTTGAATGAGGCTATTGGCTTTGAGCCAGATATCGTGTTCATTTGTGTGGACACGCCACCGAATGTCAAAACCGGTGAAGCTAATTTAGAACATGTTTATAGTGCAGCTCAGAAAATTGCCGAGGCGCTGATTGGTTCCGATCGATTTACCGTATTCGTGAACAAGTCCACAGTTCCCGTTGGCACCGCTGCAACTGTTCAGAGAATAATCTCTGAAATCATTCCGAAAGAGAACTTCGCAGTGGCGTCCAATCCAGAGTTTTTGCGTGAAGGCTCCGCCATCTTTGACTTTATGAATCCAGATCGCGTCGTGGTTGGCTCTTCCTCTGAAAGAGCCAGGAGATTGCTTGAAGATCTCTACAAGCCACTGACCCGGGCTGGACATGCCTTGGTGATGACGAGAACAGTTGAAACTGCCGAGCTGATCAAATATTCGGCAAACGGATTTCTTGCAACAAAAGTCGCGTTCATCAACGAGCTTGCATTGCTGTGTGAAAAAGCTGGAGCCGACATTGAGGAATTGGCGCTGGGCATTGGCCTCGATAACCGTATTGGGCGTTCATTCCTGTCACCGGGTCCGGGGTATGGCGGTTCATGCTTCCCAAAGGACACCTCAGCGCTCGCAGCAACAGCCCGTAGTATGGGCAGCCCTGCAACCATTATTGAAACTGTGATCAAATCCAATACACAGCACAAGAAAAAGATGGTCGAAAAAACCGAACAAATTGTCGGTAACCTTGAGGGAAAGAGTATTGCAGTTCTCGGCCTGACATTTAAGGCAAATACTGACGATATGCGTGAAGCCGCAAGCTTAACCATTATTCCGGAATTGCAAAACCGCGGTGCTGCGGTCACTACCTATGATCCAATCGCCGCTGATACAGCCAGTATGATGCTTCCGAATGTAAATCGTGCCGCTTCTATTGAAGAAGCTCTAACAGGTGCCGATGCAGCGTTGATCTTGACCGAATGGGACGAGTTCCGTCATTCTAACTGGAGCAAACTTGCTTCCTTGATGAAAACCCCGCAACTGATTGATCTTCGTAATCTGTTTAATCCAGTACAAATCAAAGCAATGGGTTTGGATTATTACAGTCTTGGGCGCGGATGACGTCAACACAGACTTGATCGGAGATCGTCATGCAAGAAGGAACTTCAAAGCGCGTGCTGGTAACCGGTGCTGCTGGATTTCTCGGATCGCACCTATGCGACAAATTGCTGGCGTTGGGATATTCTGTAACTGGTTTGGACAACCTTTTTACAGGACGCATGGTCAACCTTCAGGAAGCAATGACCAAACCGAACTTCCGATTTTTCAAACATGATGTTGTCGAGCCCTTTGATGGGCAGTTTGACCAAATCTATCACCTGGCTTGTCCAGCATCCCCGCCCTTTTACCAAGCTGATCCTATATCAACTTCCAAGACCGCGTTTATAGGCACGCTCAATATGCTCGAATTGGCAAGAGATTGCCAAGCTCGCTTTTTTCTCGCATCAACATCAGAGATATACGGTGATCCTTTGGTGCATCCTCAGGTAGAGAGCTATCGTGGAAATGTAAATCCCATTGGCCCACGCGCCTGTTACGATGAAGGCAAGAGGATTGGCGAGTCCTTGGCATTCGATTTTCAGAGATTCCATGGAACCGATATTTGCGTCGCACGAGTTTTCAATACCTATGGGCCACGTATGAATCCCGCAGATGGGCGGGTTGTGTCAAATTTCGTAGTCCAGGCGCTTAAGGGAGAAGACATCACAATTTATGGCGGAGGCGAACAGACACGGTCGTTTTGCTACTACGAAGATCTGCTGAATGGTTTCATTCTTCTTATGGATCATGAAGGATTCAGTGGTCCTGTAAACCTCGGTAATCCTAATGAATTCACCATTCGCGAACTCGCGGATCAAGTTCTCGAAATAACCGGCGCCACATCAAAGCTCGTAATGCGCGAAATGCCAGTTGACGACCCTAAAAGACGCAAGCCAAATATTGACCTCGCAAAGGAATCGCTGGGTTGGTCGCCCCAAGTGCCGCTTAGGGATGGATTGGAGAATACGATCGAGCATTTCCGGAAGGTACTGGAACTCGACCAATGAAGAGCAAGGTATTGGTCATCGGAGGGGCGGGATATATTGGAAGTCACACATGCAAGGTGTTGTTCCAACAAGGCTATCAGCCCGTGGTATTTGACAATTTGTCCGAAGGCCACAGTGAGTTTGTCAAGTGGGGTGATTTCATCAACGGCGATATTTTGGATAAATGTGCTGTTGTCAAAGCAATCCGATCAGTTGAACCAATAGCCATTATTCATTTCGCAGCATTTGCCTATGTGGGCGTGTCAGTCATCGAACCGATAAAATACTATCGAAACAATGTCACCGGCTCCATCAATGTCATTGATGCCGCTGTCAAAGAAGGCAACATACCCATAGTGTTCTCATCGACATGTGCCACCTATGGAATGCCTGATAGCCAGCCAATTTCCGAAGCAACCAACCAAGATCCAATCAATTCCTATGGTCGCTCCAAACTGATGGTGGAAACGATTCTGAAGGACGCTAACTCTGCCTACGGCCTCCGCTCGGTGTGCTTGAGGTATTTTAATGCATGCGGAGCCGATCCTGACGGCGAAGTTGGAGAAAAACATCGAGAAGAAACCCACCTGATACCACGTGCAATCTTTTCGTCTTTGGGCATAATCGATGACTTTGAGGTTTTTGGTGGAAATTATGATACACATGATGGCTCACCAGTACGCGACTACATCCATGTTCTAGATTTGGCTGAAGCTCATATCTTGGCTCTAAAATACCTTATTGATGGAGGAGAATCCATCCAGCTCAACGTAGGTACCGGCAATGGGATTTCAGTATTCGAATTACTTGATGCACTTGAGAAAATGAACGGAAAACCGGTGCCACGTACGATTGGACCCAAGCGGGCCGGCGATCCTTCACTGCTAATTGCTGATCCGAGCAAGATTCGTGATATCCTTGGCTTCTCAGCAAAATATTCGGATATTGAGACGATCCTGCGAACAGCGTACGACTGGCATGATAAGCACCAGAAAATCAATCAAAACTAATGTACTTTGGAGTCATACCCACAAAATGGCTGAACCGATTGCCCTATAGAAATTGTGAATGGCACCTGATGGGGTGTAACGGCCAGTTGGATCCAAGCTAACCGCCGGCTCGTTGTTCTATTTAGACACCGCAAATTTCCCAATTTATTTCGAGGCCATCGATAGCTATCTGGGGTACCCCCAGTGGTACATCCTACCCCCTCCATCTGTCACACTCCTGTCACACTGGTCACACTAAATTCCCATTTTGTTCTGATATTGCGTAGCTCGAAAAAAGATCGTAGACTGCTATAAGCAGCTGAATTTATTCAGTCTTTTTGGATCGAAGCCGCAGGCGAGAAGGGGTAGAGCACTCCCTTGGTAAGGGAGAGGCCGGGAGTTCAATCTCCTCCGCAGAACCAGATTTTTCCAACAGTTTCGACCGCTTGAGACTTGAACAAAAACTTCTTAAACATCTGATATTGCTTCAAAACTTTTGGTGCCGGCGGACCGCCAGCCTGTGAAGCTGATATGACATCACTTTCAGTCCGATTTTGGTCTCAGCCGCAACAAGCTTTTCCTTCCTGAATGGGCGGGCATGGATTGGTGCCAAATGAGCAGAAGACGCAGCAATCTCCCGGTTTGGGCTTCAACAGTTCTCCGCATCCCTTGCAATCATAAAACCATTGGCACGCGTTTGTTGGCATGGTTTCGAGTTCTGAGTGACCGCAATGTGGGCAAGTGATTTTGGATCTGGGGATTATTGGGCTCTGCGACGCCATAATGCATATCCTGTCAAAAGAATGAACACACCGAGTGCTGGCAGAAGGACAATATCCAAATAGCCGATGATCGCAGTCAGGCCCACGGCGGTTAAAAGCCAGACAAGAACTGGTGTGAAACAACAAACTGCACTGACGACAGTTCCAATTATGCCGATTTTGAGGAGTTTGTTATCCAAACCAATCTCCATCTTCATTGATATCAAGAAACAGTATACAAGCTGTAGTGACTACAGGTTCAAGGGATGTTTCATGATTACTATTGGAAAGGCTTCGGAGCTCAGCGGCGTAGTCATCGAGACGATACGCTATTATGAACGCGAAGGCATTGTATCGCAGCCGGATCGTTCTGCTTCTGGCCGACGTATTTATACAAAGGTGGAGGTTGATAATTTACGCTTCATTCGGAGATGCCGGGATATGGGATTGCCTGTTTCGCAAGCCAAATCGCTGCTCACGCTGACAGAACAGCAGGACATTAGCTGCAAGTCGGCACAAGATATCGCTTCCCATCACCTAAAAGAAATCAAAAGCAAGATTTCAGAATTGCAGCGCGTTGAATCAGCATTGAAGAAACTGATAGCGCAGTGCCAATCGGAATCGAAAAAATGTCCAATTCTGGACGAACTTCTCTCCGATTGAAGTTCTGTTAACCCGCAGACCTCGTGGGCATTTGCCTAGAGCGTATCAGTCTTTAACTGATACGCTGGCACGGATTTAAGCATTGAGAATATTGGATAAATCCGGGTACCGCGACTCCGTCAAAGGCTGACAGAGTCTAGGTGACCGGGCCAGCCAATTGCTTGGGAAGATCCTCCCAGGAATGGCCCGCGGCCATCACGCAGGCCAGACCATTGGTCATGGTCATCACCACTGTCCAGGTGCCCTTCTCGGAGGCATAGATCTCAAAGGCGGCCTTGTTGTTTTGGGACAGGCCCAGCCCAACCGGCACTTCCTTGTATTTGTCCTCAAGCTTTTCTATCAGCTTGGTCCGGTCGCCGCACTTGGCCGACGCTTCAGCGCTCGTCGTCATTGAAGGCAAAGCAAAGGCAACCAATGCAAGGGCTGCGAGGATAAAGGGAGTTTTCTGTCTCATTGTTGCTCCTTTCGCGGTATGAGCGCGGTTCCAACGGAGCAAAAAACAAACATCTACGTCAGAAACGGAAGTCCAACCACAAAAACCAGTTTTGCAAACATTCCCCCCGATTCAATTTCCTTACAGCTTGCGCCTGACAAGTTAATCCAATGTAAATTTCGGCAATTTGGCTTCTTTCGGCCTGCAAAACACGGCAAATGCAGGCAAAACATGGTGCTGTGGTTCGTCTTGTGCGGCATTGGAAATTTAAGGCAGCAATCTTTCGCTTGTTTCCCCCAAAGTCATATTCTATGCCTGAAGGCAATCTGCGCAAGCAAAGTGTGCTGCAGCAAGATGGTGACTATTATTCAAACGTCTCGAACAAAAAGCGCTGACCAAAAGGCTTTGGATTTTGCCAGGAAACTGGGCGAGAAATCCGAAGAGGATTGGCGTTCCTCCTGGCAGGATGCAGCTGATTTCGGTCTTTTCAGAAGGTTCATGCCGGAAAAATTCGGAGGCGCAGCCTGCACCGCGCAGGCATTTAGCGACGAAATGATGGCGATCGGACAAGGTTGTCCGGATAATGGGCTGACCATGGGCATCAATTCCCATGTTTGGACAGTGCAACAGCCATTGGTTCGCTTCGGCAGCGACGAACAAATATCCAAATATCTGCCCGCATTGTTGAGCGGCAAGAGCATCGGCTCCTTTGCGCTCACCGAACAGAGTGCCGGATCGGATGCGCTCAATCTTTCCAGCACTGCTGTGAAGAAAGGCCAAGGCTATGAGCTCAATGGCGCCAAGACACTGATTGGCATGGCGCCGGTCTGCGATGTTGCCCTGGTATTTGCCAGCACCGCACCCGAGCGGGGCAGTTGGGGCATTTCAGCCTTTATCCTTGAGGCCGGCGACGAAGGGTTCACTCGTGGTGAGCCGCAATCCAAGATCGGCCTGAAAACCCTGCCAATGGGTCCGATGCAATTTGAGAAGTGCTTTGTGCCTGAAGAGCGCAGGCTGGGGCCCGAAGGCGCAGGCGCGCAGATTTTTCAGGCTACGCTGGATTGGGAACGGGCATTTCTTCTTGCGCCGCATGTGGGCGCGATGGCGCGCCAACTTGATCAATGCGCCCAATACTGCAAAGAGCGCGAAGTATTTGGTCAGCCAATCGACAATTTTCAGTCCGTATCAAACCGCCTGGCTGACATGCGTGTGCGGCTTGAAACGTGCAAACTGCTACTCAGCAAGGCAGCTGCCATGTTCGATGCCGGAGAACATTTGACGCAATTTGCAGCGATGACAAACCTGCATATTTCCGAAGCTTTCCTGCAGTCCAGCATCGATGCTTTCAGAAATTTTGGCGGGGTCGGCTATCTGGACAATTCTGCCATTGGACGGGACGTCGTGGATTCGCTGGGCGGTGTGATCTACTCAGGAACCTCGGACGTATTACGTGGAGTAATAAGTCGAATGGAATCTCAGAAGCACCGATAGTACAGTCGATTGAGAACAGGCCTAATTCGCTCCAGAAAAGGTGCCTAAATTCGAAAGATGCTGAGTTTGGGGAGACTCACGATCATGCAAATTCCACTTGCTTCGTTCGCCAATCTGTTCCGTAACCTTTGCGTTGCGATTTTTTGGATAAGCGCGGCGGCATCAGCTTCCGCGCACAGCTTTAATGAGAGTTATGTCTATTTCAATGTTGGCGAAACCACACTGAGCGGACGCATCGAGGTTACACTGACCGATCTGGCCAAAGTCGTCGCCAATGATGGCAGCGTGGACACGCCGCTGACAGAAGATGAGGTAAAGGCAGCACAAGAGAAAATATTCGAATTCTTCAAACAACGCATGGAGTTGGTGGACGAAGGCCGTGTGCTCGAAACCGAGTTCAACAGACTCTCTTTTCTGCCTACTGAGGTCGATACATTTGTGCGTTTGCACTTCGATGTTCCAGATATTGGTGTAACCCCGCTGGCATTGGAAATGTCTTATGAGGGGCTGACGCAAGAACTGGACCCTGGCCATCGCGGCTTTGCCCTTATTGGCAGCAACTCCCGCACCGGAATGGACCCAAATGGGAGTTACATTTCCCTGTTCTTTACACCGGGGAATGAAAAGCAAACACTTCTGCTTAACGATGAACCTACATCCGATATATTTTTGAGGTTTCTCGAACACGGTATCTGGCACATCTGGTTGGGGTTTGACCATGTCCTGTTCTTGATCGCGCTTTTGCTGAGTTCCGTCATGCTGCTCTCTGGTTCAGCGTGGCAGCCATCTGACAATTTGAATAAGAGCTTGCTGAACACGGTGAAGATCGTCACCATTTTCACGATTGCCCACACCGTTACGCTTACGCTTGCAACCTTTAACATCATCACCCTGCCGGTTGTCTTCGTCGAGGCCGTGATTGCCCTTTCCATTGCAGTTGTTGCGTTGGGCAATCTATGGCCACGCTTTCACACACAAGCATGGATTGTTGTTTTCATATTTGGCCTCTTCCATGGATTTGGATTTGCCAATGTGCTCGAACCACTGGGGCTTGATCCGGCCCGCAAAGCGCTTGGACTGGTCGCCTTCAACATTGGTGTTGAAGTGGGACAGATCGCGATTGTCTTGATTGTCTTTCCAATCCTGTATGTCATTCGCACACATACGGCGTATCGCAAAGTTGCGTTTCAGGGCGGTTCCGTTGCGCTCATCGCCATCGCGTTGTTTTGGTTCTATGAGCGCACAGCCGATGTCTTCCTCCCCGGCAGCGCAGCCGCAAGCGGAGTGCTCGGCTGATGTCCAAAGTGGTGTTCCTTGACGATGCACTGTCTTATTGGGCTGAGCATACGCCTGGCGCCACAGCTATCCGATTTGGCGCGGAGAGCTTTTCTTATCGCGCGCTCGATACCATGGCATCTGTGATTGCGGGCAGGCTCCTGGAAACAGGTATCCAGATTGGAGACCGAGTAGCAATTATTTCGGCAAAGTCGCCGCAGGCAATCGCAGCGATCAATGGCATCCTGCGGGTCGGGGCAATATATGTGCCTATCGATCCAGGTGCGCCAAAAGACCGGATGATCCGGCTTCTCAATTCGACAACACCCTCCCTGATTTTAGCCGATTCAGCTGCCTTCAAGAACATGACTGACTGGCAAACAAAAATACCGAGTTTGGAACTAACAGATCAATTTGCCGACTTGACGGCCATCGAGGCGCTTGAGGCCCGAAAGCAGCAACGTAAACCTGATGATGCAGCGTATATCCTGATGACTTCGGGCTCCACCGGCGAGCCGAAAGGGATCTGCCACACCCACAAAAGCGGCCAGGCCTACGCTTCGATGGCATCCAAATTGTGCGAGCTCACGCCGAATGATCGGGTCAGTCATCACACGCCGCTTCATTTCGACATGTCGATCTTTGATATCTTCAGCACAGCCCATGCAGGGGCGACATGCATCATCATTCCTGAAATCTACGCCAAGGTACCCGCAAGCCTTGCAAAGCTGGTTGAGGACGAGCGGATTACCGTCTGGTATTCGGTGCCATTTGCACTTGTTCAACTCGTCGAGCGCGGCGCGCTGGAATCGCGTGATCTCTCAACGCTGAGAATTGTCATGCTGGCAGGCGAACGTATTCCGCCTAGCCCGCTGAAAGAATTCACCAGGCACGTGCCAGATGCGCTGTATATGAATGCATATGGTCCCACCGAGACCAACCATTGCACGACAGCGACCTTTCACAGCCATGAGCTCGATGGCGTATCGCCGCTGCCCATTGGCCTGCCTGCCCATGGCGTGAGCATCCACATCACCGAAAAAGGATATGATCAAGACAGTGGCGAACTGCTGATTTCTGCCGATCAGGTCATGCGTGAGTACTGGCAGGATCCGCAACGAACCGAAGATGCTTTCGTCACCATGCCGGACGAAAACGGTCAGATGCAGAAGTTCTATCGGACCGGCGACATCGTCAAACAGTCATACGATGGCAATCTTACGCTTCTTGGACGCACAGATCGCCAGATTAAACTGCGCGGTTTTCGCATTGAGCTTGATGAGGTCGAGCTAGTGCTGTGCCGCGCGTCGGGCATCAGTGAGGCGGCTGTCATCGTCGCCGACGATGAGCTTTGGGCCTATGTCACCGGATCAAACAACAAAGACACCAATGCAATACGCACATATGCGGCAGCAAATCTGCCGTCTTACGCTGTTCCGGCCCGCCTTGTTGCCGTGGCCAGTCTGGACAGAACATCGACCGGCAAGATTGATCGCAAGGCACTTGAAGCGAGGCGCTATGACGACATCCCTGCCTGAAGACCAAGTAGCCGCTCTCAAGTCTTATATCGAAACCTCGCTGCTGAACGGCAGATCAGTTGCAACCGATGAGAACTTGCTTCTTTCAGGACTGCTGGATTCACTGGGAGTCATGTCACTGGTCGCCTATGTTGAGGACAATTTTGAAATTGCGGTGCCCTTCGAAGATGTCATCATCGAAAACTTCATGACCATCGAAGCGATGGCGCAGTATATTCGGTCGAGGAAGGAAAGTGATGCCTGACAGCTCCGCATCATGGCACCCACTGACTGAGAGCCAATTGAGGTTTTGGCGCGGTCATCAGCTTGCCCCCACTGTGCCGCTTTACAACATGGCTTGGCGATTTGACCTCTATCAGGCACTCGATCCCACCCTGTTTGGAGAGGCGTTCAATACTGTCGTCGCCCAAAGTGACATCCTGCGCGCAGTGTTTGAAACACACAAAAACGAGCCGATGCAGAGCGTCGCATCTACCTCTTTCGAATTGCCAAAACCGCTCGACTTAAGCATGCATACCGATCCTGAAAGCGCTATCGGCGAACATCTGGATATCTGGATAAAACAGCCGTTCGACCTGACCAAGGCCACGCTACGCTCGCAACTGGTGAAACTCACTGACAATCACTGGGTCTGGTTTGTTTGTCAGCACCACATTGCTTGTGATGCCCAGTCGGGCAGCGTCTTGTTTGATGCGGTCTCGGACAAGTACCAGGGTTTGAAATCCGGTTTGCCAAGCCAGGAATCGCGCTTTGCTCAATACTTTGAGTTCGCGGAACATCATCCCGCCGACGAAGAACGCAAGGATGTGACAAGGACACGGCCGATATCTTTGCCCTATGGCACAAAGCCATCCAATATTGCCTTGTCAGAGCGCATCGCTGTTCCCCTGCCCGACGACTTTCTTGCCCAGTTTGAGCGCTTTTGCAGTTCGCAAGAGTACCGGCTCTTTACGCCGGATCTGTCGCAGCTCGCCGCCTATGTAACTGCCTATCTGGCCTTTCTTTATCGCATTACCAGCGACGAACATCTCACGATCGGTTTGCCGTCGCACAACCGGCTCAATGAAACAGACCGCAACACGCTCGGCCTTTTCGTTGAAGTCCTTCCACTGGCGGTGGAAATCGATCCATCAGATAGTTTCGCGGATCTGCATGCAAAGGTGAAATCTGCGCTGGGCAATTTCTTGCGATCTGCAAAACCAGGTGCGATCGCAAAGCAGAACACCGGCGACATCAGCGCCGTACTAAACTTCATCAAGGCTGGTTTTGGCGACTTTGCAGACGCGCCTGCAAAAACGCAATGGTTGCACAGTGGCGCGCATGATCTTGCCCATTCCTTGCGATTGCACGTCACGGATTTCAACGAAACCGGCAAGCCTGAACTGACGATGGACGTCAACCAGTCAGTGCTGGGCGAAAGCTGGGATAATGAGATTGCATCTCACTTCGCCAATACGCTGCGAATACTGGTTACATCCCCGGAAAAACGCATTTCTGCTTCGAACATCGGGGGGTCGAGCGATAAAGTGTCATTCATCGAAGGTCCGAAAGAACTGGCTGATTCCTCCAAAAGCATCGTTGACTTGATCACAAGTCAAGCAGAGTTGGCGCCGGATGCGATTGCCATCGAGTCTGGCGATCACACGCTTTCCTATGGCCAAATGAATGCGCTCAGCGACGGCGTTGCAGTACGCATTCGCGATCACGGCATCAAGCAGGGATCACCTGTCGCAGTCTATATGAAAAGAAGCCCCGAATGTCTGATCGCCATTTTGGGAATTCTCAAAGCTGACTGTTGCTTCGTCCCCATCGCCGCCAATACGCCCGCAGCGCGTGCAAAGCTGATTGTGGCACAGTGCGACGCCTCAGCCATTTTTATGTCTGAGGCAGACGATTCATTTCATATTCCTGTGCTCATCGTGCCAAGCCAGGCGGAGCATGCGACGATCGAAGCCGGCGCGTCCGATCCGGAAAATCTGGCCTACATTTTATTCACTTCGGGCTCGACCGGCACACCCAAGGGGGTCTCTGTTACGCATGAGGGCCTGACCCGTTACATTCAATGGGCGGCGCAGGAATATGGTCACGGCCAGAAAGTCGACTTCCCCTTTTTCTCGTACCTTTCGTTTGATCTGACCATCACCTCCCTGTTTACACCTTTGATCACGGGCGGCCGTGTTGTCGTCTATCCGGAGCGTTCGGATCCGGATCTCGCCGTGCTGAACGTCTTTGCCGATGACAGGGTCGACATCGTCAAACTCACACCTTCGCACCTGTCTCTGGTTTGCAAGAATGCCAAGCCGGTGCGGCGCATTCGCAGCCTCATTTTAGGCGGCGAGAACCTGACGACCGGTCTTTGTCGCCTGGCGCGCAAAACACTTTCGCCCGATATTGAAATCCTCAATGAATACGGGCCGACTGAAGCGGTAGTTGGATGCATGATCCATCGCTTTGATCCTGATATGGACACAAGCGCTTCCGTACCTATCGGGACGCCGTCTCCCGTCGTTTCCATCAGCTTACGGGATGTCGGTATGAACATTTGCCCCATTGGCGTGCCCGGCGAGATGATAATCAGCGGTCGACTGTCTGCGGGCTATTTTGGACAAGCTGAGCTGACAGATGCAGTCTTTTGCTCTGAACCGGATGGACCGCAGCAACGCTTCTACCGCACCGGCGATCTGGGCCGTCTGCTGAAGGATGGAACATTCGAGTATTTGGGACGCCGCGACCAGCAGTTGAAAGTGGGCGGCGTTCGGCTTGAGACTGCCGAAATCGAGCAGGCCATTCTTGCCCTGCCATCGATCACGGAAGTGCATGTAACAGACAGCGCAACACTGCATCATCACCGCAGCCCGGAAAAATTCTGCACCCGCTGCGGACTGGCGGACAACTTTCCTGATGTGAGCTTTACGGAGACAGGTCTGTGCCACCTGTGCGCCGAATATGACGAGTACAAGGAACGCGCCCAGGCCTATTTCCTGCCTGAACCCGAACTCGAAAAACAAATTGCATTGGCAGGTCAGAGGCGAACCGGCGACTATGATGCCATCATGCTGCTCAGCGGTGGCAAGGACAGTACATATGCCGCCTACCGGCTTGCTGCGCTCACCCCGCGTGTGCTCGCCGTAACGCTGGACAATGGCTACATATCAGATCGCGCCAAAACCAATATTCAGCTGGTATCTGATCATCTGGGTTGGGAACATCGGTTTCTGAGCACCGACAAGATGAATGAAATTTTCGTCGACAGCCTGAAAACCCATGCCAATGTGTGCCAGGGATGCTTCAAGGCCGCGTACACGCTTGCCCTGCGCACCGCCCGCGCAGAAGGCGCACCGATGATTGTGACGGGGTTGTCGCGCGGCCAATTCTTTGAAACCAGGCTCACACCGGAATTGTTCAAGTCCGCCGAGCCAAGTTGCGCACAACTTGATGCATTGGTGAGCGAAGCGCGCAAGACTTATCATGCAGAAGATGATGCCGTGGCACGGCTGCTTAACACCGAAGATATTCGCGACGGACGAGTGCTTGAGGAAATCGAGATCCTCGACATTTACCGGTATATCGATGTCCCGGTTTCAGAGATTTACAGTTTTCTTGCCGAGAAATCGCCTTGGCAAAGACCCGATGATACCGGTCGATCAACCAACTGCCTGATCAATGATGTGGGCATTCAGGTACACAAGACCAGAAAAGGGTTTCACAATTATGCCCTGCCCTATTCGTGGGATGTGCGGGTTGGCCACAAAACACGATCCCAGGCGATTGAAGAACTCGATGACGAAATCGATAGATCAAATGTGCAGAAGATCCTTAACGAGATCGGCTTTGACGAACCGCTCGAAGGCCAAAACAGCGTGATTGCCTACGTGGCGACCGAGCAGGCAACCGAAGAAGAGGTCTGGCAAGCCTTGCGGGACCGTCTGATGCGCGAAATGCTGCCGAAATATGTCGTGCTGATACCCCAAATGCCGCTGACCCCCAACGGCAAGGTGGACACTGCCCGCTTGCCTGCGCCGCGGGAGGAGATGGTCACAAAGACCAGCTTCGTAGCGCCTGAAAGCGCCATGGAGAAAAGACTGGCGGCCATCATCACGAGGATAATCAAGACAGAAGCCATCGGTCTCAATGATGATTTTCTTGACATTGGCATCGACTCTCTTGCCGCCATTCAGATTGCGATCGCCGCCAATGAGACAGGGATCGCGCTGCCAACAACTGCGGTCTTCGAATTCAGGACTTTGCGTAGATTGGCCGAAATCGCTGGGGAACGTGCACCGGTTACTGACCAATTGGATGACGCGCCACTTCTGGACCTGGATGATGCCGACCTCGCCAGCATCGCGAAAGCTGTGACCTGAGATGGCCTTGCCTGAAGGAATAGCTGATATCCTGCCGCTGACACCGGTGCAAACCGGTATGCTTTTTCACGTCCTGGAGAGTAAGGACTCGCGCGGCCGGTATGTTGCGGTGCTCAGTTGCAGATTGAGCGGCCCCCTTGATCCGCAGCGACTGCGTGAGGCAATGCAAGATGCGATACAGGCCCGCGATGCCTATAGAGCCGGCTTTGTCTGGGAGGACGTCAAACAGCCGGTTCAAGCCATCCGTGAGGAGGTGGAGCTGCCCTGGACAGAACTCGATTGGCAAAACAACGAAGCCACCGACGAACAACTCACCGCGTTGATCAAATCTGAACAGTCCAGGCAGTTTGATCTCAAGCAGGCGCCGCTCATGTCGGCCACATTGATAAAGTTGGACCAAAACAACTGGCAACTGGTTTGGACCATTCACCATCTGATCAGCGATGGATGGTCGACATTCGTGGTCTTCAGAGACATCTTCGAGCGGTACCAGGACAGGCAGCCGGAAACCCAAAAACAGGCGCGTTTCAGGGATTATATTGTCTGGCTGCGCAAGTCCGCACCCAAGACGGATACAGCCTACTGGACCCAGCATCTGGAAGACCTGGCCGCGCCAAGCCTGTTGCCGAGACGCGAGCAGGATATCGAACCGTCTGCCCTGCACCACCACGTCGAACGCCACCTTGGCGAAGAGCTCCTGAGAGCTGTCGAAGCATTTGCAATGAAACAAGGCATGACGGCCAACACCATTCTGGCAGCAACATGGGCGCTTGTTTTGCGACAAATGTTGCAGCAGAACGATGTTGTTTTCGGACAGACCACTGCGGGCCGACCGGCTGAAATTCCAGGCATCGCCAATGCGGCTGGTGCGTTCATCAACACATTGCCGTTTCGGATCAAAATTGATCCGGACCAGTCGGTTGGCGCATTTCTGGCTCAAGCAGCCGAGACACAGCAAGCACGTGCCAGCCACGAGTTTGCCTCTTTGGCAGAGGTTCACGCATGTGCGCCAATTCCAAAAGGGAGCGCGCTCTTTGATACCCTCTTTGTCAATGAGGGCATTGCTGCGCAAAAAATGGATGCAGGCGATATTCAACTTTTGGATCTGAGCACGACCCAGTCCAGCAACTACGCATTGGCGCTGTTGGCCACGCCGCACAATGCATTCAAGGTCGAGATTTACGCAGATCCGAAAAAGCTCGACGCTGATCAGGCAGCTGAGTGTCTCGATGCGTATGAAAAAATGCTGCAGGCAGTGATAGAATGGCCCGATAGGGCAATAGCCGAACTGTCCTGGCAGGACACGCCAGACATCAATGTACCTTCCGCAAAGCCATTCGCACCCGTTTTGGAACGGATAATGCGGTGTGCGCAGGAAAATCCGGACGCACTGGCAATTTCGGATGAAGAACAGAGCTGGACTTACCAAACACTCACCCATCGTGCCCGCCAAATCGCATTCAAATTGGAAGCGGAAGGGACACGTGAGGGCGACATTGTTCCAGTTGCCTTGCCTCGATCAAACCAGGCCTTGGCTGCTTTCCTGGGTGTGATGATGGTTGGCGCTGTCTACGTGCCCATCGATATGGACTACCCGGCTCACCGCATCGAGCAAATCTTCAAAAAGTCCAACGCCGGCAGATACATATGCGATGCAGAAACAATAGTGAGACTGACGGACAATTCTGCATCGCCGGTCATGATCGACGTATTGGACGAGGCGATTGGGCTCGATGAAATCAATCCTGGCAAGTCAGCTTATGTAATCTTTACGTCCGGGTCGCAAGGCGGACCAAAGGGTGTCGAAATCGAGCACGCAGCGCTCGCCCATTCAACTGGCGTACGCGACGAAATCTATGGTGGTGGACCAGACGTCTATTTGCTGTTGTCCTCGCTTGCATTCGACAGCTCCGTGGCCGGCATCTACTGGACTCTGTGCACTGGAGGCCACCTTGTGCTGGCACCGAAAAGCGCAGAACAAAGGCCGGCACAGCTGGGCGCGTTGATCAAACAGCATGGCGTGAGTCACACGCTTTGTTTGCCCGGCCTTGCGCAAGCACTGCTGGACGCATTGCCGGCTGACGATTTGCGCAGTTTGCGTGTCCTGATCGCAGCGGGCGAAGTACTGCCGCCCAGCCTTCTGGAAGCGACCAGAAATCAATTGCCCTCCTGCCGCATTTTCAATGAATATGGCCCAACAGAATCAACTGTCTGGTGCACGGTACATGAGGCGTCGCCGAGTGACATCGAAGCCGTTCCCATCGGCCGTGCACTACCCGGCACCTGGGTTGGCATTTGCGACATCGATGGAAAACCATTGCCGGCCGGCTCGGTCGGAGAGATTGTTGTTGCGGGACCTACATTGGCATGCGGATATCTCAATGACGCACAGCAAACCGCGGCAAGATTTGCCACATTGGGGCCAGACGGTCCACGCGCTTACCGTACCGGCGATCTGGGACGCATGGATAGTGCTGGCGTGATCAGTTTTCTGGGCAGACGCGATACGCAGCTAAAAATTCGGGGGCACAGGATCGAGCTCTCCGAGATAGAGCGCGTGGCACAGGCAAGCCTGCCCGGCATTGAAATCATCGCGGCGGTGCAGCAGCATTCTGGCCGATCGACAATCACTCTGATTATCGAACATGCTGAAAATGGCGCTGCACGGCAGTCACTTCAAAACGGAATCAGCGCGGCGCTGCCACCGCCTTTTCATCCAACCGACTATGTATTCGTTTCCTCTTTTCCTCGACTGCCAAACGGCAAGACTGATCGAAACAAACTGATCGAACAAAACCAGTCGCACGCAAGTTCAAATGTCGACGATCCGCCTCAATCGGAGCTGGAACAACAACTGGCAGAGCTGTTTGGCGAAGTCTTGAACATCGATGACGTCTCGCGAAATGCAAACTTTTTCGAACTTGGCGGCGACAGCCTTATGACTCTGACCGTCTTCTCAAAAGGACGTGAAAAAAACCTGATCTTTGAGCCGGCCGACATTTTTGAGTTCCCGACTGTCAGAGAACTCGCTGCCCATATCTCGTCCGGGAAGGCAAGCGAGGTGCAGTACAAGGAGTTTCCGGAGTTTCATTTTGCCAATACTGATGGCCAGAAAGAGGCCGTTCTATTGATGCACATCACGATGGGCATTTTTCGAAAAACAGCGAAAGGGCTGGGTCCCGATCATCCCGTTTGCATCCTGTTTTCCCATTTCATGTTCGGACGCCGAATGGCATATTCAACGACGGTTGCCGACATGGCCGCAGAAGCCGTCCATGCACTACGCCAAATGCGACCGCACGGGCCCTACCTGTTGACCGGCTACTCTGCAGCATGTCCCATCATATTGGAGATCGTCAGGCAACTCGATCCTGAAGATGTCGATCGCATCGTATTGATTGACCCACCCTATCTTGTGATCGGAGCCGAGCCATCGCTTCAAAAAGACCAGTCTGCAAGACGTACCCGATTGAGAAATCAGATCAGCCTTGGATTTCGAATTGCACGCCACCTGGTGCGTGCACCATTTTTCTCGACTCTGCTGTGGCTACGCCCAAAAAATGAATGGATCCGCCAAAAGACCATTCGCTCTGCTTACGTTTTTGCGTTGTCGCGATACAAAATTCCAAAGTATGATGGCAAGGCCCACATACTTTTGACAGCGGGCAATCCGGCTATGAAACCCGGAGACGCATTCGACACGCATCTCACCAACAAGACAATCCATGACATGCCGACCACCCACAGGACGATCCTGAAAACCACAGAAGGCGAAGACGTTGTTTCAGCCAAACTGATAGAGATCTGTACCAATCCGGACTGAGCAGGCAGCCTCTCAATCCGGCTCGTTTGCTGAAAACAAATGTGCTGATGCAGGAAATTCGACCGAGCCCGATGCAGTAACATAGTCGCCAAGACGCTAATCAGGCTCGGCAACCACATCATTCAACTTTTTGTCGTCGAGATTGATGCTGAACAATGGCAGCCAACCGAACAAGCACACCGGTACCGCAGGCAATCTCCAATATTTCAGAATCCAGTTGGGCACCCACCTTGTCCACCAGGTGTTTTGTCCATGGCCCGAAAAGTGCGGGCACAATCAGTGTTTCACACCCGCATCCAGCTTCCAGTTTAGCCTGGGATGCATGACCTAACTGGGGGCTTTGAGCTGGACGAGCCGATCAATCAACAGGCTTTGCTTTGCAGCAGCGTGTTGAGCGAATAGACGCTTCGACCCGTTGCCTGCCTGATGACTGCCTCATGCGGCGGCATATTGGTACATTCCAGTATGATCGCCTTGACCTGCGGATGATCGCTCACCAATTTTAACGCCGCTTCGATCACATCCTTTCGGCATTGTGCCTCATCAAACTGCGCTCGGTTAGACAGGATCGCCTGGCTGAATTCCTTGCCATTTTCAGTTGACCCAATTGGTGTCGATTTGGGCACACCGGAACGCTTGAGAAATTCGGGCGACATCGATGCCCTGGATATGGTCAATATACCAACATTTCCATCGCCATACTGACGCTCGAGATCTTCAAGCATCGACAGCGAAGATGTGATCACCGGTACAGCGACATGGGACTGTATCTCCGATTGGTAGCAAGCCAGGAACCCACAACTGGTTGTCACAATGTCAGCGCCCTCGCGCACCAGTTCCTGTGCCGCTGCAATATAGGGCTGCAGCAATGCCGAGGATTGTTCTTCTACGACCTTGATCGGTGTTGCACCTGTCACCGTTTTGTAGATCAGTGGGAATGCGAATCCCTCCGGGTTGCCAATATCGCCAACCAACCTTGGGAATTTTGTGTCGAGCATGATCACACCAACCTTCTTTGATTTCATGCTCATCGACGATTTCCAATTGACGTACTTGCTCTGGCCCGATTGTGTAGCAGACAAGAAGCCAAAACCGGAAAGAAAAGACAACCTTGGAAAAATCCAGACAGAACATTGCGATAATCGGTGCAGGTATCGTCGGTGTGTCCACCGCAATCTGGTTGCAACGTGCCGGCCATGACGTCACTTTGATCGATCGGTTGGGGCCGGGCGAAGGCACCAGCTTTGGCAATGGCGGCGTCTTGGCATCTTGCGCATGCGTGCCAGTGACGGTCCCCGGCCTGATCGGCAAGGCTCCGCTCATGCTGTTGGACAAAAACGCCCCATTGTTTCTCAAATGGGCTTATCTGCCAAAATTGTTGCCCTGGCTGGCCAAATATCTCAGCCACGCAAACAAGAAAGACGTTGAACGCGCCGCCAAGGCCTTGTTCGGTGTTGTCGGCAACAGTCTGGAAGAGCATCAAGCGCTGGCCAAGGACACAAGTGCCGCAAAATGGATCGAACCAAGCGACTATCTGTATCTGTATCGAAACCGCGCAGCCTTTGAAGCCGATGCCTATGGATGGAACCTCAGAAAAGCGTTTGGCTTTCGCTGGGAGGAATTGGAAGGCAACCAGGTCGCCGCCTATGATGATGCATTTTCTGAAGAGCTCAATTTCGCAGTCAAGATGGGCGATCACGGCCGCATCTCGGATCCAGGCCAATATGTCAAGGATTTGGCAGACACTGTTGTAGCTCAGGGCGGAAAGCTGATCATCGATGAAGTCAAGGGCTTCGAGATTGCCGAAGGGTACGCAAAGAAAATCAAAACCGGCGGCAGCGCACTCACCTTTGATCAGATAGTGCTCACCACCGGGGTTTGGTCCAAATCGCTCGCTGCCCAATTGGGAGTAAATGTGCCACTTGAGAGCGAGCGCGGCTATCATGTCGAGCTATGGGAACCCAATTTCATGCCAAAGGCACCTGTGATGGATGCTGCTGGTAAATTTGTGATCACGCCCATGGATGGGCGCATTCGCCTTGCCGGTATTGTCGAATTTGGTGGTCTTAAGGCCGGACCATCAAAACCACCTTTCGATCTTCTGCTTCGCGGGCTCAAAACGGCCATGCCGAAGCTGGAATGGAAACGCACCGAACAATGGATGGGACACAGGCCCGCTCCCAGCGACTCCATTCCCCTGATCGGTCGCGCACCAAAAATCAACAATGCATGGATGGCCTTTGGACATCACCATATCGGATTGACCGCCGGGCCAAAGACCGGCCGTCTTTTGGCACAAATGATCGACGGCACGAAACTCAATTTAGACCTTGCGCCATACTCGCCGATGCGCTTCGATGTTACTCGGAGTAATTAATGGAGGATCTTATGCGTCTAAAAACAGTATTGACGGCTGGCGTTGCAGCACTTGTGGCGACAAGTGGAGCAGCTTTTGCCGAGAAATGGGATATGCCACTGGCCTATGCGGCCTCGAATTATCATTCTGAAAACGCTGCGGCTTTTGCCCAATGCGTGACAGACAGCGGCAATGATCTTGAAGTTGTAACGCACCCGGGTGGCTCCTTGTTCAAGGGCGGTGAGATCAAACGCGCTGTTCAAACAGGCCAGGCGCCAATCGGCGAGCGTCTTTTGTCAGCCCACGCCAATGAAGACCCGCTATTCGGCGTGGATTCGGTGCCGTTTGTTGCGACATCTTTTGACGCTTCGGAAAAGCTCTGGGCAGCTGCACAAGACAAGATGAAAGCGGCGCTCGATGAGCAGAACCTTGTCTATGTCTATGCCGTGCCATGGCCACCACAAGGGCTTTATTTCAAGAAGCCGATTGAATCAGTCGCAGATATGAAGGGCATCAAGTTCCGGGCCTACAATGCCGCCACATCCAGAATTGCTGAATTGGCAGGGATGGTACCCGTGCAAATCGAAGCTGCCGAGCTATCGCAAGCCTTGGCAACAGGCGTTGCAGAATCATTCATTTCATCAGGTTCAACCGGCTATGACCGCAAGGTTTGGGAACATCTGACCCATTTCTATGATGTGCAAGCTTGGTTGCCGCGCAATACGGTGTTCGTCAACAAGGATGCGTATAATGGTCTGAACGAAGCCGCACAAGAAGCCATTATGGATTGCGGCGATAAGGCTGCCGCAGATGGATTGGCAAAGGCAAAAGAACTGACAGATTTCTACATCAAGGGTCTTGCTGAAGGCGGCATGGAAACCTTGCCGCCAAGCGATGGACTGAAAGCTGAACTACAGGCATTTGGTGAAACCATGGCGGCAGAATGGCTGGAAGCAGCCGGCGATGATGGCAAAGCTGTTATGGATGCATTTGCAAAATAAGACTTGATGGGGCGCTGTGCATCACAGCGCCCCAATTTCCTTGAGGGGGGGGGGAACATGCGCCGTTTTCTCGACAGGCTATACACCGCCGCAGGAGCATTGGCCGC
>JAHEJF010000107.1 GCA_024639025.1 Ahrensia sp.
GTAAGGTACCCGCGCGGGAACTTGTGCATGGACTGATGATCATGATTGCTGGTGTACTGCTCTTGACGCCCGGCTTTGTGACAGATGCCTGCGGCTTTCTGTTGTTTGTACCGGCTTTTCGCGATGCGGCGTGGCAACTTGTAAAAAACAGGATCAAAGTCGTTGGTCCAGATGGCGGACAACGCTACTCCCGCGGCCCTGCACAGAACTCCCCAGGTGGCCCCACAATTGATTTGGATGAAGACGACTACGAGCGAAAGCCGGACCCAAACAGTCCCTGGGCCGATGACAATGAAAAAAAGTAGCGCTCCAGCAGATGCCGGGACAGACAAGCAGATGAGCTGTCGCATTTAGATAGATTATCAGCACCCGGTGTTCAGCCAAACGCTGAAACGCCATAGTTTGCTTGTCAGTTCAAAGCGAGCGTGGTAACCGACACACCGAATTTGCATGCCCATGCAATCAACAGATTTCAACACCAATCCATACAGGCATTATAAATGGCAGAGGATACCGAGAAGAAACCGGCAGGCGAAAAAGAGGCGGCTGCAACAAATGGCGAAGCGCCTCAACTCAGCGTATTGACGCAATATGTCAAGGACCTGTCCTTTGAAAGTCCCGGCGCACCGCTTTCACTTCGTCCGCGTGAAAAGGCTCCGGCAATCAACATCAATGTTAATGTGACAGCCAATCCGCTTGCTGACACGGACTATGATGTGAACGTCACGCTGAACGCGATTGGCAAGGATGGCGAAGACGTCCTGTTCAATGTTGAGCTGGTTTACGGCGGTGTATTCCGTATCTCTGGCTTCCCGCAGGAACATGTCATGCCATTGGTCTTTGTTGAATGTCCGCGGTTGCTGTTTCCATTCGCACGACAAATCGTTGCTGAATGCACACGCAATGGCGGCTTCCCTCCATTGATGATCGACCCGATCGATTTCGGAAAAATGTTCCAGCAGCGCGTTGCCGAAGAACAAGCCAAGGCCAAGGTTACAAATTAAGTTTGTGGCCTGAATCAACCAGAGCGTTTCTGTCACTCACAGAGACGCTCACTTGATCTATGCCTGCCAAATGCGGGCATGGCTGCTGATGCTTTTCAGTGATCAAGCCAGATCGCATTATCGCCAATCTTCCTGATCATTTCCCTGTGGGCGTCGCGATCAGCCTTGCCCAATCGGCTCTTGAGCTTGTTAGGGCGTGCGCGAACCGCATGGTTCATAATGTCTTCTGATCCAGTATCGCCCGCGGTACTGTTGTCTGAGGTCTCCAAGGTGAGTGCCGCCTGCTTGCCGCCAATAAGCTCGATATAGACCTCTGCAAGCAATTCGCTGTCGAGCAAAGCGCCGTGTTTTTCTCGCCTTGAATTATCGATGCCATAGCGCTTGCATAGTGCATCGAGAGAATTCGGGCCCATCGGATGACGCCGCCGCGCCAAGCTTAAACTGTCGATGATCCGATCTGCATCAAGCGGAGGAAAACCCAAGCGCTCAAACTCTGAATTAAAAAAGCCAACATCAAACTTTGCGTTGTGGGCGACCAGCTTTGCCCCTGCGGTAAACGTGTTCCAATCATCGATGATCTGAGCAAAAGTCGGCTTATCCAGCAAAGACTCATTGGTAATGCCGTGCACTTCGAGAGCATCGGGATGCACTTTTTTGCCTTCCGGATTGATATAAACGTGGAAGTGACCTCCGGTCGGAAACCTGTTTTCAAGCTCCACCGCACCAATCTCGATTATCCGGTCATCCCGGCTATCAAGGCCCGTTGTTTCGGTATCGAAAATTATCTCACGCATTGTCCATCCACCCGTTCAAAGCATCATTGTTTGAGCCTGGAAACGCAAGGCTTTGGCGCGTTCATCAAGAACTTTTAGCCGGATTCGTCAATGTCGAAATAATGTCTTGAACTGCATGACGCGCATGGTCCATGCCTTTGGATGTGTCGATCAGAAAATCAGCTTTCAGCCTCTTTTCCCGATCCGGCATTTGGCGCGCAAGAACCTTCTCAAATTCTTCTTCCGTCATTGAGGATCGTGAGAGAACCCGCTGTCGCTGAACGCTGGCTGGTGCTGTGACAACCAGGACCTTGTCGACGCGGGCCTCTCCGCCAGTCTCAAACAGGAGCGGAATATCCAAGACAACCAGCTTTTTATCTGCTGCCTTGTTCGCTTCAAGAAAATCTTGCTCGGCCGCCCGGACATGCGGGTGAACAAGCTTCTCCAGCTGAGTGATCTTTTCACGATCGCCCAATACCGCCGAGCCGAGTTTTTTTCTGTCGACACCCTGTTCGTTGGTTGTTCCAGGGAATCGTTTTTCAATAGCCTCAACCAGCGGTCCACCCGTGTACAGCGCGTGAACGGTGGCGTCTGCATCATGAACGGGAATACCAGCATCAGCGAACATTTTTGCCGTGGTGGATTTGCCCATGCCAATAGAGCCGGTGAGACCAAGCACGATCATGACGCGCCCTTGTTGTTGATGTCATCGAGAACCAATGCGCGCAACGTCTCATCCACCACTGGTTTCACGCCAAACCATTTTTCAAAACCGGGAACCGCCTGATGCAACAACATGCCAAGACCGTCGGACGTTTTCTGTCCGCATTGTTTGGCCATCTTCAGAAAGGGTGTTTCAAGTGGCGTGTAAACGATATCGGAGGCCAAAGCATCGGGGCGCGCTTTGTCAAATATTGCAGGGAAGTCCGGCTGTCCCTCCATTCCCAATGAGGTGGTGTTTATCAGCAAGTCAGCTTGCGTGATCAGCTGCGTGGCCGCTTCCCAGCTTGCCGCATTTATATGGTCGCCAAATGCATTTGCGAGCGCTTGCGCGCGAGGTAGCGTTCTGTTGATCAAATCCACATGCTCGTAGCCGGCTTCATTGAGTGCGTACAATATCGCTCTGCTCGCGCCGCCTGCGCCAAAGACCATGGCCCGTTGTGCTTGGCGCCAATTGGGCAATTGATCATCCAGATTGGCAGCAAATCCATAGGCGTCGGTGTTGCTTGCCATCAGTTTGTCGCCTTCAAACCAGACCGTGTTGACGGCACCGATGGCATTTGCCGCATCATCTGTGTTTTCAACAAATTCATAAACAGCTTCCTTGTGGGGCAAGGTTGTGTTGCCACCGACGAAGCCCGCATCTTTCAAACCAGAGAGGAATGCAGAAAGATTTTCAGGTTCGACATCAATCCGCTCATAGCTGCCCTCCAGACCGAACTGCTTGAGCCAGTAATTATGGATGAGCGGAGAACGGGAATGTTCAATCGGGTGGCCACAAATAAAGGCTCTGGGGAAATCAGCCATCGATTTCTCCCAATTCCCTGAGCTTCTTCAGCATGGGAATCAGCGGAAGGCCCACAATGGTGAAATAGTCCCCATCGATCTTCTCAAAAAGCTGTATGCCCTTTCCCTCCAATTGATAGGCGCCAACGCTTTGCAATGCATGGTCGCCCACACTGGCAAGATGTCTTCCGATAAATTCGGGTGTAAGCGCACGCATATGCATATGTGCAACTTCGACATGCCGCCATATGACTTCGCCATCCCGCGCATAGACTACAGCGCTGTTCAGCTGGTGGACTTCACCGCTGAGCGCCAGCAGGTGTCGGCGTGCCCCCTCCATGTCATCGGGCTTGTGAAACTGGCGGTCGCCCAGCGAAAGTGTCTGGTCGGCGCCAATGGTCAAGATTCCCGTATGCCTGGACGAGACATCCACCGCCTTTGCCTCTGCCAGGATCTGCGCGACATCGGCAGGTGTGGCGCCAGTTTCCTGCAACGGTGCCTCGAGCGCACGTTCGTCAACCAGTGGTGCGCTGGTAATGAAATCCAACCCGGCATTCTCTAGAAGCTGAGCCCTGAACGGGCTGGTGGACGCCAAAACCAGTGACATGGCCATTCCTTGTTGCGAACAGTCGAAAGCAGTCTCTGTCTAGTTGGAAGACCGGATTTGCTCAAGCAAAGATTAAATGGGTGATTATTGCCCAGCTGTGGATGAAACTGTGGGTAAATGATACCGGGACTGAGGGAATCATCCGCGCCTGTTGGCAAAACGAAAGCTTTCCAGATTCACATGTATAAAGCAGCAGGCCACCAGAAGCGTGAATGAAGAATTCAATACAGTTTTAACCCGGTTTATCCCCAAGGCTGTTTCTGCCCCGGCTTGATAAAGGATTGATTCTTCTTGGCTTTGCCGGCGGCAAATTGTCATCCACAGATGATGCCCTATTGTGAATAATGTTATGCAGCGATATTTGTGTGTGGAAATAAGTTGAACAAGTTGTTTTCCCTGCAAATCACAGACTCATAGAAATAGCATATATTTCAAAATAAATTTCTTCTTTAAAGAGAATAGAAGCGTGTGAATAAAGCGATGGCTGAGCGAAAAATCATTGACGTCATGGAAGGGAAATCAATCTCCCCGCCTCCTATCTGGGTCATGCGTCAAGCTGGACGATACCTGCCGGAATACAGAGAGCTTAGGAAAAGCGCGAAGAGCTTTCTGGATTTCTGTTACACGCCCAGTATGGCTGTTGAAGCGACGATGCAGCCGATAAGGCGTTATGATTTTGATGCTGCAATTCTGTTTTCAGATATTCTGGTGATGCCTGATGCCTTGGGCCGTGATGTTCACTTTGTCACTGGCGAAGGTCCGCGCATGACCCCTCTTGCCGAGGGTGATGTGGATCGATTGACTACGGAAAATGTCTTGCCGCATCTGGCACCGGTTTTTGAAACTGTATCGACTTTGAGAAACAATCTGCCCGAGAAGACAACTCTGCTGGGTTTTTGTGGGGCGCCATGGACGGTTGCCACCTATATGATTGCCGGACGCGGGACCAATGATCAGGCACCTTCTCGCTTGTTCATGTACAAGCAACCGCAAGAATTGGCGAAGCTGCTGGATATTTTGGCCGATGCGTCTGCTGAATATCTGATTGCCCAGCTCGATGCGGGAGCAGATGCAGTGAAGATTTTCGACAGCTGGTCGGGTGTACTTGACGAATTTTCGTTTGAAATGAATTGTATCGCCCCTGTGCGTCGGATTGTGGACAAGGTCAGGGCGGCAAGACCAGGCGCCAAGATAATTGCCTTTCCGAAGGGTGCAGGACATTTCTATCGTGGCTATCGCGAAAAGACCGGTGTTGACATGATCGCACTGGATTGGACGATACCTCTTTCATTTGCCGCTGAGTTGCAGAAAGAGGGGCCTGTACAGGGCAATCTGGATCCGTTGCGAGTGGTTGCAGGAAAAAGTTCAATCGTCGAGGGTGTTGACAGGATTATGGATGCGCTGGCCAGCGGCCCGTTTGTCTTCAATTTGGGTCACGGGATTACACCAGACGGGAATCCAGACGATATGGACTATCTTGTTCGCTACGTGCGTGGGGAAAACGCCAGTTGAGTGAGTTGAGAGACAATAATGGACAAAAAGCGGGAAAAAGGGCCGGGCTCGCGCTTTCTGGCTTTCTCTTGTTCGGATTGTTTATCTGGCACTTTGAACTGGGGGATCTTTACGGTTGGCTCAAAGTCTTTCACATCGTAGCGGTGATATCCTGGATGGCCGGAATGGTGTATTTGCCGCGGCTGTTTGTCTATCACGCAGAGGCTGAGTTGGGCTCCGTCCAATCAGATACATTCAAGGTGATGGAGCGTCGGCTGCTCAAGATTATCATGACGCCGGCCATGCTACTTTCTTGGGTGTTTGGACTGGCGCTGGCGTTTCAGTTGAGCGCGTTTTCTGAATTTTGGTTTTGGATCAAGTTTCTTGCCGTCATCGGCATGACGATATGCCATGGGTACTTTGCCAAGGCGGTGAAATCATTTGCTGCAGACTTGAACAAGATTCCTGCTAGGAAATGGCGGATGTATAACGAGATTCCGACTGTCTTGATGATCATCGCTGTTATCGTGGTGGTATTGAAACCCGGTATCTAGGTTTTGTTTGATAGCTATTGAACGCTTGAACTTTCCTCAATCAAGGTATATATGGCGCACAAAGACAGCGCTATTCATTCCTTCCTCCGCGCGTCTAATCAATCAATAGAAATAGATGGTGTCCCATGGACCAGATGTCCCTGAGCGAACTACAAAGAAAATCAGCTCCCGAGCTTGTTGAATTTGCGGAGACGCTTGAAGTTGAAAATGCGAGCGTGCTGCGCAAGCAGGAGTTGATGTTTGCGATCTTGAAACAATTGTCTTTCGATGATGTCGAGATCATCGGCGAAGGCGTTGTCGAGGTGTTGCAAGACGGTTTTGGTTTCTTGCGGTCTGCAAGTGCGAATTATCTGCCCGGACCCGATGATATCTATATCGGGCCATCACAAATCCGGAAATTCTCACTGAAAACCGGTGATACGGTGCAAGGCCTGATACGCGGTCCGAAGGACGGGGAGCGGTATTTTGCGCTT
>JAHEJF010000108.1 GCA_024639025.1 Ahrensia sp.
CGCCTGGTTCTTTTTGGCTTCCAGCAGATGAATCTGCTTTTGCTGATCGGTGATCTTGGTGACCGCCTTTTGCTTGACCGTTGTCAGTTCCGCGCACTTTTTCTTTAGCTCAGTTGAGGCGGCCTCCGCAGCTTCCAGATGTTCGATTTCCTTTTCGGACGAATCGAAATAGCTCAGCAACAGGTCTGAGTTCTGGGCCAGCGTTTTCAGGATTGCCGCACCATTCTCAATTTCATGGCGCATCAGGCGCACGGTTGAACGCCGACGATCCAGTTCAAGCAGTCTGGGTGTCGCAGCAGAGCCGTCCTCTGTAATTTCGTCTTGTGGGTGTGTGATTTCGTTGCTTATCGCATCGGCAATTTCGTTCTCCATGAACAGAAGCGAAGCCTGAGCGCGAAGCTCTTCGGATTCTGCCAACTGCGTGTCTACACGGTTTATCGTCTCAACGATGCTCGAAGGTCCGTTGTTTGCGACAGCCCCTTCTTCAGTTTCATCCATCACATCTTCATTGTCGATGTCTGTAATCAAAGTCATTTACTTCTAGCTCCGCTTGCAGCGTTAGATACAAAATCTCCCCTGTGCGAAAACTATGCGAAAACGAATATAAACTCACGTTAATCTTGTGTTAATCAATAATGTTCATGGTTAACGGCCGCAAAAACCCTTATATTTTGGGATTTTCCAGCACAGACAGCCGCATAGTAAATATGCTATTAATTGTCTAGGCGATTTAAAGCGAGACAGTATTGAGCAATTGTTAAGGTCTCAATACATCGTTATTCAGACTAATCTGACTGTCCAAAAGTGGGCAGCCCATCACAGATTTCGTAGTAATCGCACTTGTCGTCTACATAGATGTGGAATCCAGATTCCAAACCGGTCGGATTGTCGAAGCTCCCGGCTAAAATGGAGGTTTTTTTGGCATCATTTGCCTTCCAGAACATCGACGATCCGCAAATCGAACAAAACCCTCTTTTGGCATCCTCAGAGGCGGCAAACCAGGTTAGATTCTCCCCGCCTTCGATGTGCAAATCAGCATCATCAGCGCGCGTAGCGGCAACAAAGTGGCCTGTTTGTTTTCGGCATTGGCTGCAATGGCAATAGATGACCGGGCGCAGGCTGCCCGTCACTTCAAAGCTGACTGCCCCGCAATTGCATGAACCTTTCGGCATCTATTACTCCCAAGAAAAAGCCGCAGCAAGTCGCCACGGCTTTTCTACAAGTATTATCCTTTGGTCAACCAGAGCGTTTCAGTTTTCAACTGAACCGCTGGTGCGGATTTGGGCAATAAAAATATTGGACAAATCCAGGTACCGCAATTCCATCAGAGGCTGACAGAGTCTAGGCATTGACGGCAATCTTTGCCGGATTGTTGGAATCACGCCCCTCCTTGAGGAGTTCTGCAACCAGGAACGATAGTTCAAGCGCCTGATCGGCATTCAGGCGCGGATCACAATGGGTGTGATAGCGGTCCTGAAGATCAGCTTCTGTGATTGCCTTGGCACCACCCATGCACTCGGTAACATTCTTGCCGGTCATCTCGACATGAATACCCCCGGGATATGTCCCCTCAGCCCGGTGAACGTCAAAGAACGACTGTACTTCACCCAGCACATGGTCAAATGGTCTGGTTTTGTAGCCACCAGCCGAGATCGTGTTGCCATGCATAGGATCGCAGGACCAAACCACCTTCTTGCCTTCACGCTCTACAGCATGAATGAGTTTCGGCAGGTGATCCTGAACTTTCTCGTGGCCAAAACGAGCAATCAAGGTCAGGCGGCCAGCCTCATTGTCGGGGTTCAAGCGATCGATGATATTGAGCATGTCATCGGGTTCGATGGAGGGCCCGCATTTCAGTCCAATCGGATTTTTCACACCGCGGCAAAACTCGACATGTGCATGGTCAAGCTGGCGCGTGCGATCTCCAATCCAGATCATGTGTCCGGAAGTGGTGTAATAGTCGCCCGATGTTGAATCTGTGCGCGTCAACGCTTGCTCATAACCAAGCAGCAGCGCTTCGTGACTGGTGAAAAAGTCCGTCTCGCGAAGCCGGGAATAATTGTCGGACGTAATGCCTATTGAAGCCATGAATTCCATGGTTTCGCTGATCCGGTCAGCAAGAGCAGCATAGCGCTCGCCCTGCGGACTGTCCGCAACAAAATCCATCGTCCATTTATGCACGTTCTCAAGATTGGCATATCCGCCCTGTGCGAATGCCCGAATAAGATTCAAGGTCGCCGCTGACTGGCGGTAGGCCATGATCTGACGTTCCGGATCAGGAATGCGTGACTCCGGATCAAAATTGATACCGTTGATGATATCGCCACGGTAGGACGGCAATTCCACACCATCCTTGGTTTCTGTGTCCGACGAGCGCGGTTTTGCAAATTGGCCGGCAATTCGTCCAACTTTGACCACCGGCTTTGATGCACCAAACGTCAAAACCGCAGCCATTTGCAGGAATACGCGGAAGAAATCACGAATATTGTCGCCATGGTGCTCGGCAAACGCCTCTGCACAGTCACCGCCCTGCAGCAAGAACCCCTTGCCTTCGCAAACATTGGCCAACTGCTCTTTGAGCGAGCGTGCTTCACCAGCAAACACCAGCGGCGGATATGAGCTCAGACGCTCCTCGACAACTTTGAGTTTATCTGTGTCCGGATAGGTCGGCACCTGCAAAATCGGTTTGCTGCGCCAACTGTCGGGTGTCCAAATGTCTGCCATGATACTCATACCTAATGTTTTGCTGCGCCATGCAGCCTTTAATTGCGCTCCTATAGAGCAAAGATCGGGGAATTGTCACCCCGAAAGCAATAAAATTGAGACCGGTATCGGATCACTTCGCTGTTGTGCGATTCATGAATCCTGTCATCTCGTCTATCAGCGCCATTTCGCCGGATGAAAGCTCAACCGAGCGTGAATAATGGGGCTCATGCCGATCCAGAAGCAATTTTGTATCAAAAGCCGCTGTTCGTGCAACAAAATTGCGCGCGCCATCCTCTCCATAGAGGTGCAGATAGCCCTGCAGCACTGCATCGAGATAGCTTTGTAAAATGAAGTGTTCTTTCTCGGGCGTGTAAGGCGCCCGGCCTGTGTAGACATAAATCGGGCAATCTGGGAGCACTGCACTGTCTGGCATGGAGAGCCGGTCAGGCGAAAGCTCCAAGCGGTCATACTCGGCTTCCCGTTCGTCCAGCGATGGCAAACTCTCGACGCTGTCGAAGATCAACAAACCATCAACTGTATCCTGGCTTTCTGTTGGATAGGAACTGAGCAGTGCGACAGGGAACTCAACGTCTTCGGGCCGGGCTTGCCACTTCCGTGCAAAACCGTGCAGGCGCGCGCGCACATGGCGGACTACATTGGTCCGGTGCGTTTTGGGATTAACCAGTGAGCCATAGCCGAAGTAGGCGATCAGATCTCCCTGGCCTGCCAGGCGATGAAGGTCTTTAACTTCCATGTCAGTCGATACGCGCCCCATCTTTCACACGGTAACTCGGCTCATACATCGTCACCAGCTCTTCAGCCGCAGAAGGATGCAGCGCCATGGTCGCATCAAAATGCTCTTTGGTACAACGTGCTTTCAGCGAAATTCCCAATAATTGCGCCATCTCGCCAGCATCTGGTCCGATGATATGTGCACCGACAACCACCCGCGATTCTGCATCTACAATCAGTTTCATCAACATTTTTTCATCGCGGCCCGGTAGAATATTTTTCATTGGCCGGAACACGGAACGATAGATTTCAAGCTCGGAATATTGTTCTGCTGCCTTGCTCTCCGGAAGGCCCACCGTTCCAATCTCGGGTTGCGAAAAGACCGCGGTTGGAATTGTATCGTAGTCAGGCTTCGTCGGATTATCCAGGAATGCTGTCTGCATCAGGCACATGGCCTCATGGATTGCTACCGGTGTAAGTTGAACCCGATCAATGACATCACCGACAGCCCAAATATGGGGCATATTGGTGCGGCAAAAGTCGTCGACAATGATTGCACCCTTTTCGTTTGTTTCCACTCCGGCATGTTCGAGACCCAGGCCGTGCGTATTGGGTGACCGCCCAATCGCCATCATAATCTTGTCGGCAAACAGGGTTCCTCCCCCAGACAAAATTGCTTCAAGGCGGCCATCATCCAGTTTTTCGATACGCGCGAATGTCTCTCCCAAGATCAGCTTCACGCCCTTGGCAACCATTGTTTCCTGCAAATGATCGCGCAGATCATCGTCGAAACCGCGCAGGATTTTCTCGCCACGATAGATCAGCGTGGTTTCCACGCCCAAACCGTGGAAGATGTTGGCAAATTCCACGGCAATATAACCGCCACCCGCGATTACAATTGTCTTGGGCAATTCATCCAAATGCAGCGCACCGTTGGAATTGATACAGAATTGAGCACCGGGAAGATGGGGGTCGCTATTGGCAAAACCGCCGGTCGCCACCAATATCTGGGCGGCCTTGACTGTTTCTCCCGTCGCGTGCAGCTTCACTTCATGAGGACCAACGAGAGTTGCCCTGCTGTCAAAGATTTCAACACCGGAACTCTCAAGACCCTTGCGATAAAGGCCTTCTAGCCGTTTTATTTCCTGGTCCTTGTTCGACATAAGCGTATGCCAGTCAAAAGAAATATCGCCCAACTCGAAGCCATAGCCCTTTGCGTCTTCAAAATACTCTGGGTAGTGCGATGCATAAACAAATAGCTTTTTGGGCACACATCCACGGATGACACAGGTTCCACCCATGCGAAACTCTTCTGCAAGTCCTACTTTCTTTCCAAGGCCGCCAACCCGCCGTGCAGCTCTTACGCCGCCCGATCCGCCACCGATCACAAAGAAATCATAGTCAAATTCGGTCATCACCAGGTCCATAAAAAAACTGCGGGAGGCTTTCGCCGGTCCCGCAGTTAAACTTTAAATTGAGTGGCTTCAATGCCTCTGACAAAAATGTGTTACTCGGAAGCCGGGGCTTCGGTTGTATTTGCCTCGTTTTCAGCATTAGTCCGCGGTGCCACTTCATTGAGTTTCTTGGAAACGTTCTCCAGAAGGTCGCGCTCAATTCCACGCTGCCAAATGCCCGCAGAAGCCTGCACCTCGCGACCGACGATAGCACCGTTTGCCAGCAATGCCTTGCCAGCTTCGGATTCGTAAAACTCAGCGATCGCAAGCAGGTGCTCTTCGCTCAGGGCCTGCGCATAGGCACGCGCCGCTTCGTCTTCCAGATCAACACGCCTGGACACCATCGCCAATGTCTCGGTGTCAACAACATCGTTGATTTGCAATTCCAGATCGGGGTTATTGGCAATCAATTGCTGTTTGATCCCCTCAGCCAAATTGGGCAAAATATCGTCAAAGCGGTCTGTGGCCTGGATCGCAGATATGGCACTGCGCGCTGCCGACAAATGTGAATCGGATATCTCCTGCGCCCACGCATCGCTGACGACGCCCCCTGCAATACCCGCACACAGGGTTGCAGCCATCATATAACCACGCAATTTCATCTTTCCAACTCCGTCCATTTCTCAAATACCGCAATAGCGGCTCAAATTTTTAGCTACGCTGCATCGTTCTGATGCCCGCTTCAGAAGCAATGATCGCTTTTTCCGCCATGCCCAAAAACAGGCCATGCTCCACGACACCCGGGATTTCATGCAAAGCGCGAGACAATGCATCTGGGTCGGAAATGTGGCCGAATGATGCATCGAGGATGTAATGTCCACCATCTGTCTCAAAAGGATCGTTTTCATTTCCACCACGCAAAGCGATCGATCCTGTCAGTTGCAGCGATTGCGCCGCGTTGTCAATTGCATGCCGTGTCGCCGCCAACCCAAACGGATTGACTTCAATTGGCAGCGGAAACTTGCCCAGCGCTTGAACCACCTTGGATGCATCAGCGATTACAATCATTCGCTGGGAGGCAAACGCAACAATCTTCTCACGCAAGAGCGCACCGCCGCCACCTTTGATCAGGCCCAGATTGCCATCAACTTCATCGGCGCCGTCTATCGTTAGGTCAAGCGCAGGCGTCTCTTCCAGCGTGGAAAGCGGAACGCCCAGTTGAAGACATAATTTGGCAGTCCGCTCTGATGTCGGGACACCAATGATATCAAGCCCATCTTCTACACGCTCTGCCAGCAGTTTCACAAATTCTTCTGCCGTTGAGCCCGTGCCGATGCCAAGCCTCATACGATTCTCGACAAAGTCGAGCGCGGCACGAGCGGCTTCAATTTTCATGGCTTGTTGCGACATCGAGGCAGACCAATTTTTGTTGTTCGTTTCTCGGTAGAATTTGATGCTGCGATAACATGCTGCTGTGTCATCGCCAACCGTCAATACCAGCTGCACACAAGCGAACACAAATAGGTTCTGGATTTACCGTTAAAGCCTTGGCCAACGACGC
>JAHEJF010000109.1 GCA_024639025.1 Ahrensia sp.
CGTTGCGCACTGTCCATGCCGCCAGTTACGGCCAGGAACAAGGGCGCCAAACCGGCCGGGTCGATGGTGACCAGCAGGGTGACTACCGCATTGATGATAATTTCGCTGTCCATTTTAATCGTGTCGCAGTTTGAGCCAATCGTGTTGCCCCAATTTGGCCCATGTTTTCATGGTCCAAATCAGTTTGCGCGGTTCATTTAGATGCTGAAGCGCTCCGAGCGCTGTATCAGCGCGTATGAAGCGGCGCAAGCAGAGTTTTTGGCGCGTCTGATCGGCCAAAAATCAGGCACTCATTTTCAACGGTGGGAAATGCTCAAAAGACCGCTTAAAAACTTGGTTTTCAAGGGCAAAAGCGCTAGGTTCGGGCAATTGATTCTGAACTGTGAAGAAGCACCGATTTGAACGATAAAACACCGATTGATGGTGACGGCGAAAATCCCGGCATAGAACCCATTTCCATTCTTGAGGAAATGCAGCGCAGCTATCTCGATTATGCCATGAGTGTAATTGTTTCGCGCGCGCTTCCCGATGTGCGCGACGGCTTGAAACCGGTGCACCGGCGTATTTTGTATGCGATGCATGACAGCGGTTACCATTGGAACCGCAAATATGTGAAATCTTCGAAAGTTGTCGGCGATGTGATGGGTAATTTCCACCCTCACGGTGACAGCGCCATCTATGATTCACTTGTGCGCATGGCCCAGGATTGGTCGCTGCGCGTGCCACTTGTCGATGGCCAAGGCAATTTCGGCTCCATCGATGGCGATCCGCCCGCTGCGATGCGCTATACAGAATCGCGGCTTGAAAAAGTTGCACATGAGTTGCTGGAAGATATCGATAAGGACACGGTCGACTTTCAGGACAATTATGATTCATCGCAGGAAGAACCTAAAGTTCTGCCTGCCCGCTTTCCCAATCTGCTGGTCAATGGTTCCGGTGGTATTGCGGTTGGCATGGCCACCAATATCCCGCCACACAATCTGGGTGAATTGGTTGATGGCTGTGTTGCGCTAATTGAAAATCCTGCCATTTCGCTGATTGATATGATGCAACATGTGCCGGGCCCGGATTTCCCCACTGGCGCCATCATATTGGGCCGGGGCGGCATTAAATCGGCATATGAGACTGGGCGTGGCTCGATCATCATGCGTGGCCGCGCCGAGATCGAACAACGCGCCAATGATCGCGAAGCGATTATCATCACCGAGGTGCCCTATCAGGTGAACAAGGCCTCGATGATCGAAAAAATGGCTGAACTGGTGCGTGAAAAACGTATTGAAGGCATTTCAGACATTCGGGATGAATCGGATCGGTCAGGCTATCGCGTGGTTGTCGAGATCAAACGCGACGGCAATGCGGAGGTGGTGCTCAATCAGCTCTACCGTTACACGCCTCTGCAGACATCATTCGGTGCTAACATGGTTGCGCTCAATGGCGGCAAACCAGAGTTGATGAACCTGATGGACATGCTGCGCGCATTTGTGGCGTTCCGGGAAGACGTCGTTCAGCGCCGCACTAAATTCCTTCTGCGCAAGGCGCGCGACCGCGCGCATGTTTTGGTTGGTCTGGCCATCGCTGTTGCCAATATTGACGAGATCATTCAGCTCATCCGCACAGCGCCCGATCCGGCAACAGCACGTCAGCAATTGATGACGCGGAATTGGCCGGCAAAGGATGTTGCACCGCTGGTCGAACTGATTGCGGATCCCCGTCACAAGCTTAATGAGGATGGCACCTACAATCTGTCCGAGGAGCAGGCACGTGCGATACTTGAATTGCGTCTGGCACGCCTGACAGCGCTTGGTCGCGATGAAATTGCTGACGAACTCAATACAATCGGTGGAGAAATCAAGGAATATCTTGAGATTCTGGCGTCACGACAGCGCATCCAGGACATTGTGAAAACTGAGCTTTTCGCCGTCAAGGAAGAGTTTGGCACACCACGTCGGTCTGAGTTGGCAGAAGGTGGCCCCGACATGGACGATGAAGACCTCATCGCCCGTGAAGAAATGGTCGTCACCTTTAGCCATGAGGGTTATATCAAACGGGTGCCGCTGGACACTTACCGGGCGCAGAGACGTGGCGGTAAAGGCCGTTCGGGCATGGCTACAAAGGACGAAGACTTTGTCACCCGCTTGTTCGTGGCCAATACACACACGCCCATCCTGTTCTTCTCGTCTCGCGGTATCGTCTACAAGGAAAAGGTCTGGCGCCTGCCGATCGGTACGCCAACATCGCGCGGAAAGTTCCTGCGCAACATGCTGCCGCTTGAGGAAAATGAACGCATAACCTCGATCATGCCGCTACCGGAGGACGAGGAAAGTTGGGCAGAATTGGACGTGATGTTCGCAACAACCCGAGGCACGATGCGCCGCAACAAGCTGTCCGACTTCACGCAGGTGAATCGCAACGGCAAGATTGCGATGAAGTTCGAAGAAGGATCGGGTGACGAAATTCTGGCTGTTCAGACCTGCTCGGAAAATGATGACGTGTTGCTGACAACAGCTCTGGGGCAGTGCATCAGGTTCCAGGTGACCGATATTCGGGTGTTTGCCGGGCGAAATTCGACAGGTGTGCGCGGGATCAATGTTGCAGATGGCGATCACGTGATATCCATGGCCATTCTGGGCCATGTGGATGCAACAGCTGAAGAGCGAGCAGGGTATTTGAAACATGCTGCTGCGTTGCGGCGCTCTGAGAATGAAGATGAAGAAAACGGCGTAACTTCTTCAGATGAAGAAGAAATTGCAGTTGCAGAAAATCTGTCCTCCGAGCGGATCGCCGAGATGGCGGAACGTGAGCAATTTGTGCTGACTGTTTCAGAATTTGGCTATGGAAAGCGCTCATCTTCCTATGATTTCCGGGTTTCTGGCCGTGGCGGCAAGGGCATCAAGGCGACCGATACGTCCAAAACTGGCGAAATTGGGCAGCTTATTGCGACATTCCCGGTCGAAAGCGATGATCAGATCATGCTGGTTTCTGATAATGGCCAGGTCATTCGGGTACCGGTTGACGGCATTCGTTTTGCCAGCCGTTCAACCAAGGGTGTCACGATCTTCAAGACCAGGGATGGAGAAAAAGTCGTTTCTGTTGAGCGAATTTCCGAACCTGAGGACGAAGATGATTCCGAGGTCGATAACAATGCCGAGGGCGAAGGCGAAGGCATCGTCCCGGAGGCGCAGGATGCGCCCGATGAGCCAAAATCTTGATTGATTTCAATGTTTTGGTGACGTTCACGCTGGCTTGTATCGCCATTGTGGTGGTGCCCGGGCCAACTGTGACGGTGATCATTGCCAATTCCTTGCGCTCTGGCAGTTGGGCCGGATTGACGAATGTGGCTGGAACCCAATTCGGGCTTGTTTTGATGGTGGGGATCCTGGCGCTGGGCCTGCAAACCATTGTTGCCGCAATTGGCGAGGTTTTTGTATTTCTCAAGCTTCTCGGCGCGGCATATCTTGTCTATCTGGGTGTCCAGCTATGGCGTTCCAATGGTTCGCTTGCAGACCCCAATGATCTGAGCGTCAGGAAGCGCTCGCTGCAAGGCTACTTTTGGCAAGGTTTCTTTGTGATCTGGTCAAATCCGAAGGCATTGTTCTTTTTTGGCGCTTTCATTCCGCAGTTCATTGACCCAAGTGGTAACACTGCGCTGCAGACTTTGATGTTGGGCGCGATATTCATGTTGGTGGCAACCGTGTTTGATTCGCTCTACGCGCTGGCGGGCGGCAAAACCGGAAGCTGGCTCACACAATCGAATATCCGTTTGGTGGAGCGGATCTCCGGAACTGCGCTGATTGGTGGCGGATTATGGTTGGCTTTGAGCAAACGCAGCTAAGGTGTGCGGTGAAGCAAGAAAGCTGACAGTCCGCATGTTGTGGTAAGCGTGGCAACAACAACCAGAATTGTATAAGTAACAAACATTCTCATCTCCCTTGTCGACCATCACATTAGTCGTTGTGTGCGCATGTGAATGTGTATTTGGTCACATCCCGTTTCAGAGCTATGGTTCAACGATTTCCCTGAATTTATGCTGAGGACTTTGCGCGTAGCTGGAGATAAAAATGGTTGGAAAAACAAGCTCGAAATGCGTAACCGGCGCTGCCTTTTTGACTGCTGCCTTGTTGGCGTCTCCCGCCCAGGCGACTGGAACGATCGCTTGTGAGGCTACCGATGGCAGCGATGCGGCGATCATGTTGGGAGTCGGACGCTTGCCGATTCTAGCAGTCATCGGTGCTTTTGTGACAGCAGAAGGCCAGGATTGGTCGCTTGATGGCAGTGTCGGAACGCAGATCAGTGTTGGCCAGGGTTTTATGGACAGTGATCAGCTCCTGGTTGATCTCGTCGACACCAATATCGAGGAAGTTTTGATCTCTTTGCGTTTGTATCGAAACTCGACGGGTAAATCATCAGCCGAGGCAGGCGTGCTCACAGTCCACAATGTCGGGGCGTATCCTGTGATGTGTGAAGAAGGCTGAAAGCGGAGGATTTGTCTTTCAACTGCAACAGAATCCGGCTAAATCACTGGTATGACGCAGCTTCGCACCGCTTTTTATTCAGGTTCTTTTGATCCCATCACGAATGGCCATATGGATGTTCTACGTTCCGCGCTGATCGCTTTTGATCGCGTGGTGGTTGGTATTGGTGTGCATGCAGCCAAGAAGGGCCTTTTTGCATTCGATGAACGCAAGGCACTTATAGAAGAGTGTTTGGCGGAGTCTGGTTTGGAATCCAGTCGGGTCAGTATTGTGTCTTTTGACAAGTTGGCCGTAGACGCTGCGCAGCAGGCGGAAGCACAAGTTATCGTGCGGGGCCTGCGGGATACTGATGATTTTGCCTTTGAAATGCAAATGGCGGGCATGAATTCTGCGATGAGGCCCGAACTTCCCACGATTTTTATGCCAGCATCGGCTGCCACACGCCCGATCAGTGCCACATTGGTCAAGCAAATCGCTGCCATGGGTGGCGATGTATCACCATTCGTTCCCGCGCCGGTTGCCAAAGCGTTGGCAAGCGCACAATAACAGACAATTAGAGGATTACATTCATGCGCATTGCCAATTCACTTGCTGGTCTGGCAGCAGTTGCCCTAATGGTGGCTGCTTCTGTTGGTTCAGTTTTTGCCGCCGATCCCGAAAACACCATGATCATCACGCTGGAAAGTGGTGAAGTCACGATCGCACTGCGCCCCGACCTGGCGCCGAAGCATGTAGAGCAAATCAAGCAACTCGTGCGGTCTGGCCAGTATGACAATGTTGTCTTTCACCGTGTGATCGATGGCTTCATGGCACAAACTGGTGATGTGCAGTTTGGTGACAAGCAAGATGGTTATGATTTGCGGCGTGCGGGGACCGGCGGCTCGGATCTTGGTAATATCCCTGCTGAGTTCACGCCTACGCCATTTGCGCGGGGCACAGTTGGCATGGCGCGGTCGCGCAATCCTAACTCCGCCAATTCTCAATTCTTCATCATGTTCGCCGATGGCGACTTTCTGAACGGTCAGTATACGGTTTTCGGTGAAGTTGAATCGGGTATGGAGTTGGTGGATGGAATCAAGAAGGGCAGCCAGGCGGCCAATGGTGCCGTTGATGACCCTGACCGCATGATCAAGGTTGAGATTGCCGCTGACAAGTAATACTAGGTTCATAACAGCAATAGGGTGTATGATGCGCCACTGACTGTGTGCCGTATGGCAGGCTTGCCTGTGAACCCGGTTATGCCATTTAATTTATGCGGGATGACCGCATTCAAAGGAAAAAGACATTGGCTTATAAAGATCCAGAAAATACTCTCATCCTCGACACCACCAAAGGCAATGTTGTCATTGAAATGCGACCCGATCTGGCACCAGGTCATGTCGATCGCATCAAGGAACTGACACGCGCCGGTGAATATGACGGCGTGGTTTTCCACCGCGTGATCGACGGTTTCATGGCGCAAACCGGCGATGTGAAGTTTGGCAAGCAAGGCGGCAAGGATTTTGATGCCAATCGCGCTGGCATGGGCGGTTCAAGCAAACCGGATCTGGCGGCTGAGTTTTCAGACGAGAATCACGGACGCGGCGCGGTTTCGATGGCCCGTGCACAAAACCCCAACTCAGCCAATTCTCAGTTCTTTATCTGCTTTGAAGATGCCGGTTTTCTGAACAAGCAGTACACGGTTTGGGGCCAGGTGATCGAAGGCATGGAAAATGTCGATCAACTCAAGCGCGGCGAACCGGTTCAAATGCCCGATTCCATAACTACCGCAAAGATCGCAGCCGACCTCTGATCTGTCTTAGCGTTCATGCGCGTCGATGATTTTGATTTTGAATTGCCTGATAGGCATATTGCGTTGCGGCCGGCGGAGCCGCGCGACAGCGCACGCTTGCTTGTGGTTCGAGGAGA
>JAHEJF010000110.1 GCA_024639025.1 Ahrensia sp.
CTGGCTGAAGAAAGCAGCACCCTGACGTTCAATGAGTTCAAACATCAACAGCGCAGCAACAGCCGTTGGCAGGAGGGCCAGCATAATGATCGCGCCAACGCTCGCCGCATGTGGCGTGATGACAAAACTGCTTTCCAGAAACACTGCAAGCGGTACCAGCCACAAGGCTCCTGCAAGCAGCAATGCAGCACCTGCGGCCCTGCGCGGCATGTCGAGCAAGCCCTTGGTGATAATCGCATTAATGCCGTAGCTCACAGCCGCACCAAGGATCGCAATTTGCCGCACGCCATCGTCACCAATGCGCCCCAGGACCGCTGGACCGACGAGAATGACAAGCCCGGCCAGGCCTACACAAACGCCCAGTAGCTTCCATCTGCTCATCGGTTCATCGCGGGTGAAATAATGGGCGAGCACAAGCGTGGCAATTGGCATGATACCCATCAGGATGGCAGCCAATCCGGCGTCGACAACCTGCTGGCCCCAGGCGATAAGGCCGAACGGAATGGCGTTTCCGAACAGACCGACCATTGCCAATGCGAACAACGAATGTGCAGTCAGTTGGATCCGTTCACCAAAGTAATATGCAACAACACCAAGTATGGCTGCACCCAGGAACAATCTGATCGAACTCATTGTAGCCGGTGGAAAATCATCCAGCGTAAATTCGATCAGGGTGAACGACCCGCCCCAGATCAACGCAAGCGAAACCAATAGAGCGTAATCGAGCAGACCAGCGGACCCTCTGATGGAGCTCGTCATGACCGCCGCGCCTCTTGGTAAGCAGGTTCGGCAACAGCATGAAGATACCGACCGAACGTGTTGAATTGACTCTGGTTCATCCCCTTGAGCTTCATCAATGCGCCAATGCGTTCTGCATGTCGTTTTGAGATAAACAGCGCTCGATCACCTGTTCCGGTCGCGCCTGCTGGGCGCGCGGCAATGACTTCGCGACTCACGGCAAAATCCTGGGCTGCACAGACCCGCGCCTGACCAAGCCGAACAGATCGCGCACGCGCCTGCTTGTAACAGGCAAAGACAGCTTCGATTGCAGCCCGTTCACCGCCCTTTTTGCGGAGAGCTGCAATGTCCCTCAGGCCGTTGAGAACGATGTCTGAACCGGAGGACGCAGCGGGGGATGCAGGTGCAGCAGCAATTTCAGTCTCCGCCTCGGTTTCATTTGCCTCACCCTCGGCAATCGGATTGCCTTGTTCATCAGTGACCAACGCCTGCTCGGGATCAATGGCGCTAACCTGCGCTTGATCCGTACCAACGGCGCTTCCCAGCACACCTTCGGTATCAGCACCGCTGGTTTGACAACCCGCAAGCCCACCGAGAATGCATGTGAGGATGAGTGCACGAAGCATGATCAAACCAGCTCCTTGCCCTTCTTGTCGATAGCCTTGGAAATGGCTTCGTCGCTGGCCTCGTCCGGCAACAGCATCTCATTATGCGCCTTGCCCGAAGGAATCATCGGGAAGCAATTGGCAAGATTGGCCACACGGCAATCAAAAATCACCGGTGCATCAACATTGATCATCTGGTCAATCGCATCGTCCAGATCATCGGGCCTGTCGCAATACAGGCCAACGCCGCCATAGGCCTCTGCCAACTTCACAAAATCGGGCAATGCTTCCGAGTAGGAATTTGAAAGACGGTTGCCATGCAGTAATTGCTGCCACTGGCGCACCATGCCCATATACTGATTGTTCAAAATAAAGATTTTCATGGGTAGTCCATATTGGACCGCTGTCGACATTTCCTGCATCATCATTTGAATGGACGCGTCACCGGCAATATCGATCACCAACGAATCTGGATGCGCAACCTGCACACCCATGGCAGCTGGCAAACCATAGCCCATCGTGCCCAATCCACCCGAAGTCATCCAACGATTTGGCTTTTCAAATCCAAAATACTGGGCAGCCCACATCTGGTGCTGTCCAACTTCGGTTGTAATGTAGGTATCCTTTCCCGATCGCATCACGCCTGCATACAAGCGCTCAATCGCAAATTGCGGCATGATTGAGGTCTTCGATGGCGTGTAAGCCAAGGAATTGCGCGCTTTCCAGGTGCGAATTGAATCGCGCCAGGAACCCAGCTTTTTGTTCTGGTCGCCGGTCTTGGTATCGCGCCACAATTTCAGCATGTGCTCGAGCACGTTGACCACATCGCCAATCACGCCGATATCGACATGAACGATCTTGTTGATGGACGTCGGATCAATATCGATATGGATCTTCTTGGAGTTGGGAGAAAATGCGTCGATCCTGCCGGTAATGCGGTCATCGAAACGCGCACCGATATTGATCATGACATCGCAATCATGCATCGCCATATTGGCTTCATAAGTGCCATGCATGCCCAGCATGCCGAGCCAGTGTTCACCGGATGCCGGATAGGCGCCCAGGCCCATCAGGGTCGATGTGATTGGAAACCCGGTTTCTTCGACCAGCTCTCGCAACAGCTCACTGGCCTTGTCGCCAGAATTGATGACGCCGCCACCTGAATAGATGATCGGCTTTTTTGCTTTGGCCATCAAGTCGACGGCAGCCTTGATGGCTTCAAGATTGCCCTCGACTTTTGGCTTGTAGCTCAATCGATGGCCGGCCGTTTCTGCCGATTTGTACATCCCGAGCTGAAATTGAATATCCTTCGGAATATCAACAACAACCGGGCCCGGACGGCCTGTTGTTGCAATCCGAAACGCCTCATGCAGCACGCGCGGCAAGTCTTCAATCGATTTCACCAACCAATTGTGTTTGGTGCACGGCCGGGTGATGCCGACAGTATCGCACTCCTGAAAAGCATCGGAACCAATCAATGTGGTTGGCACCTGCCCCGAGATACAAACCAGGGGAATCGAGTCCATCAGCGCATCCTGCAACGCAGTAACCGTATTGGTCGCACCTGGACCGGAAGTCACTAAAACCACGCCGGGCTTACCAGTTGAACGGGCATAACCCTCGGCAGCATGACCGGCGCCCTGCTCGTGCCGTACCAGAATATGCTTGATATCATCCTGCTGAAACAATTCATCATAGATCGGAAGCACAGCTCCGCCCGGATACCCAAATACGTGGCGAACGCCATTGTCCCGCAATGCTTGCAAGACCATGCCTGCGCCCGTCATCTCTGCTCCATCAAATTTGGATTTTTTTGCGCTCATCGTGCTCGTTCCGTCTGTTTTGTCTTAGAGTGTCTTTTGATCATTCCAGTTACCAAAGGCAATAAAAAAGGCCCCTTTCAGGAGCCTATGTTTACCGCGCATGGGAGCTAATGCCAGATGGTTACACCATCTTGCCCATGCGCCTTCCCACCACAAGAATAGAATTCATGTTCATGGCGCGACAGTAACATGCAGTACGCATCAGTCAACCGCCAATTTGTGTCGTTAAATCATTGGCATGTTCATCAAAACGCTAGGCACTCGTTAACGATATCAGTGTTAAATGCCCGTAAGTAATATGGGCAGCACTCAATGTATCGCGACGACAATATGAAGAGCAACGCACAAAGCGACCCAGAAGAAAGCATCAACGACGCCAATGCACCAATCGTTCGCAACCGGTCGGAAGGTCATGTGATCGAGTGTGACGGCATGCATGCGATTGTGTCTGCCGTCATGAAAAAGGACGATAATGCCAGCCAGGACTATTGGTCGGTCGGTATGCTGATGTCGATTGCTATGGGTGATGTGCGTACCATTGGCATGCTGTACAAGGTGGAAGCCGATACGAGCAATTGGGTTAAGGATGGCGAGAATCGCGTAAAAATTCACATGGAGTTGGTCGGCGAAATCCAGACCAACGAGAACGGCAAACCCTCGTTCAATGGCGGCATTTCGATCTATCCACATTTGGGCGCAATCGCGCATCGCATTCGCAGGGCAGATCTCGCCGCCGTGTTTGAGAATTCAGATGCGACCGCTGTGAACATTGGAACGCTGTCGCAGAACAAGGAAATCCCCGCCCTTCTTTCCGTCGATAGCATGATTTCACGCCACTTTGCCGTCGTCGGAACAACCGGAGTTGGTAAATCTTCAACTGTGACGCTCCTGATGCGCAAGGTGCTGGAGATGCGTCCTGATGTGCGCATCCTGATCCTTGACCCCCATAACGAATTTTCTTCCGCATTTCCGGACAAGGCCGTCGTCATCACGGATGCCAATCTCGATCTACCATTCTGGGCGTTCCGGTTGGAAGAATTGGTTGAAGTCCTGTTTCGCGGTCGATCGCACATCGCTGAAGAAGTTGATATTCTACGCGACATGATCCCACGCGCCAAAGCGCTCTTCAAAGGCGATGAACGGACGTCAATTCGAAAATCCTCGGCCGATGAGGTGGGTCTGACAGCAGATACGCCTGTTCCCTATCGCATGTCCGATCTTGTGCGCTTGATTGATGATGCAATGGGCAAATTGGGCATTGCCGAGCAGCGATCCCATCTCAAAGCGTTGCTTGCGCGTATTCAAGCGGTAACCAACGATCCGAACTATCGTTTCATGTTTGCCAACACCACGATCGAAGACAATCTGGACACCGTCCTGAGCACCATATTCCGTGTTCCAGCCAATGGGCGGCCAATCACGGCTTTCCAGCTCAGCGGCATTCCTTCTGAAGTTGTCAACGCCGTGGTGTCTGTCTTGTGTCGGATGGCATTTGATCTTGCCGTCTGGTCCGATTCAAAAGTCAAAACACTTGTTTTGTGTGAGGAAGCGCACCGCTACATTCCTGCCAACAAGGAAGCTGGATTTGCACCGACCCGCCAGGCGATTGCGCGAATTGCCAAGGAAGGTCGGAAATACGGTGTGAGCCTGGGGATTGTGACCCAGCGCCCCGGTGAGCTTGACGAAACCATCCTGTCTCAGTGCAACACATTTGTTTCTATGCGGCTTGGCAATGACATTGACCAGGAAATCATGCGCAAAGCGATTTCAGGAGCGTCGCGATCCTACATCAACTTCCTGCCGTCACTGGCAAACCGGGAAGCCATCATGTTCGGACAGGGTGTTTCAACGCCCATGCGCATGACCTTCCAGACTATTCCGCAGCATGAACTGCCGGCTAACCACTTGATGGATGAAGCAGCCAACAAAGATGTGGTTGACGACAGCAAGATTGATCTCGCAACGATATTGCACGAGATCCGTTATCCGAAGCTCGACGACAAGAATTTCGACATTGAATCCCTTGCGCCCCTACCCGGCGACGTCGCAATGGAGCAGAAGGAAACCATCACCGATATTCGCGATGGTGACGTGCAGGCAAGAAACGAGGAGTTGTTTGCCCAGAACGCGCCGCTACGCCGACAAACAGATCAAGGCTCGTCCACCACTTTGGTTCGCGAGGGACGACGCCAAAACGACGCTGTCCGGAAGGTCACAGCCCCGCCTCCTTTGGATGGCGGCGGCGGTTCAGGCGGCAACAACCTGATTAATCGTTTCAGGAAAAACTCCTAACGGCGATCAGTCTGCTTTTTATAGCGTTTCAGTCTCTGACTGAAACGCTGCAATGGGCCTTGAGGATTGATAAAGCTCAACTAATCCTAACGCAGCGATCCAATCGAAATCTAGTAAGCTCTCGGTTGTGGCATTCTAAAGCACTGAAGTGCTCAAGGCGCGAGCAGGCCAGCGAGCATGGCACAGTACCGAGTATTCATTCAAAATTGAGTGCGGGCTTAGGCGACAGCGCGGTTTCGGCCGCTTGTCTTGGCCTTGTACAAGTTCTGATCCGCGCGCTTGAAGAAAGATGAGGACGATTCTGCACCATCCCAAAGGGCCAAGCCCATACTGGTGGTAACCCGAAAACTGACATTATCAGCCGAATAGGTAATTTCAGAAACCGCGTCACAGATCCTCTCGGCTAGACGCTGCAATGATCGCGCATCCAAGTTTGGCGCAAGAATGGCAAATTCCTCACCGCCGATACGGGCAACCACATCATGATAGCGCGTATAGTCCAGCAGGCATTTTGTAACACCTTTCAACACTTCATCGCCAATATCGTGTCCATACGTATCATTGACCTGCTTGAAATGATCAAGATCCATGACGATCATGCCAAGCGGATGGCCAATGGCCGAAAACTCTTCCAGATATTGATTGAGCGCATCGTCGAAATAGCGGCGGTTTTGCAAACCGGTCAGCGGATCGGTTAGTGCAGCCTGCTGGAACGTCTCAGTCTTCTTGGTGAGATTCATCGTGACTTGCGATAATCGTCCGTGCTCGCGCGCGTCGCGCCTGATCGTTGGATAAATTCCCACAAGGCCTGCAATCACGCAGGCTGCCAATATCAAGCAAACTGCATAGATATAGGATTGGACACCTTGAAGTCCTTCGCCAAGCTGAGTGCTACCAACAGAATTGGACATGG
>JAHEJF010000111.1:0-4636 GCA_024639025.1 Ahrensia sp.
ACAGAGCGAAGGCTTCCTTTGCAGCGGGATGCGATGTTGTTCTACATTGCAACGGCGTAATGGACGAAATGTTGCCTGTTTGTGAGGCTACACCGATCTTGAGCGGAAGAGCGCTGGAGCGGGCAAATGCCGCGACTGGGTTGTTGAAAAAACCGAAAGAGGCCGCCAATCAGGTGGCCGCGCTTCGAGACGAATTTAATGCGCTGGTGAGTGCGGTGGCCTAATAGACCATGCCCACCAGCCAAACCAAAAGCCGCAAGGCTTGGAGTTGGGACAAGCGGGCATATGGCCAAAAATGCGACCAAATCTGTAGATCAGGGTGCTGCAAGCGCGGTGCCGATGGATCCGGTTTGGCAGGATATAGGCCCTGAACGGCTGACCGACGAGGAAGCGTTGGTAATTGATGTCGACGGATTTGAGGGCCCGATGGACCTCTTGCTCCAGCTCGCACGGAACCAAAAAGTTGATCTTACCCAGATTTCGGTGCTGGAACTGGTTCGCCAGTATCTGGCATTCATCGAAAAAGCCCGACAGATCAGGATCGAGCTTGCCGCTGATTATCTGGTTATGGCGGCTTGGCTGGCCTATTTGAAATCCAAGCTGCTAATTCCAAAGCCACAAGATGAAGACGAGCCTACGGGCGAAGAAATGGCGGCAATATTGCGCCACCGTCTGCTCCGCCTTGAGGCAATGCGAGAAGCAGCTTCCAAATTGGTCAACCGGAACAGATTGGGCCGTGATGTATTTGCGCGGGGCATTCCTGAAACGGTTGTCTTGGAAAAACGGTCGGAATTTTCTGCGTCGCTATATGATCTTCTGGCCGCCTATGCCGGCGGCAGGCAACGCTCGGCAACAAGCGATCTGTATGAGATTGAGAAACGACCTGTTTGGTCGCTGGGCGAGGCGCGAGAAATATTGCAGCGCCTGATAGGCGAAATGAAGGATTGGACAGCGCTTGATAGTTTCTTCCTGGCCTATATCCCGACTGCAAAGGAGCGACGAACCGCCATTGCCAGCGGCTTTGCAGCGTCGCTCGAACTTGTTCGCGAGGGCAGTTTGGATATCCGACAGGACAAGCCTTTCGCACCAATTTACTTAAGAAATTCAGCTTCCGGCCCAACGGAAGCGACGACGGGGAACGATGATGGATGAAATCAACGACAGCGGCGAGCCACAAGCCATCGAAGACATGCATGACGCCATAGAAGATGCGTTCAATGAAGATGTCGATGACAGCCCCGTGGTGCTGGACAATCCGGCAGAGCGACTGGTTGCGATGGAAGCCAAACGGATGGCTGAAGCGCTGGTATTTGCTTCTACAGAACCGGTGACTGAAAAAGCGCTCGCTGATCGCTTGCCAGACGGGATCGATGTTCGCAGCCTGATGGAAGAACTGGCCGAAAGCTACGAGAATCGCGGCGTGAATCTTCTGCGCGTTGAGAATGCTTGGGCCTTCAGAACGGCAGGCGATTTGTCTTTTCTTATGCAGCGCGAACAGGTTCAACAGCGAAAATTGTCTCGCGCTGCCTTGGAAGTTCTTGCGATCATTGCCTATCACCAGCCGGTGACACGCGCTGAAATGGAAGAAATTAGGGGCGTTGATACATCCAAGGGTACGCTGGATGTGCTGCTGGAGACCGGTTGGATCAAGCTGCGTGGCAGACGCAAGACACCCGGACGCCCTGTCACTTATGGCACGACCCTCGAATTTATTGATCATTTTGGACTGACTGAGATCCGCGATCTTCCCGGAATGGACGAGTTGAAAGCAGCTGGCTTGTTGTCGTCTCGCATGCCCAGCGGTTTTTCTGTTCCCATGCCGAACATCGATCCTGACGAATTGACTGAAGATGAAGAGGAATTTGGCGACATAGACCTCGAAGAATTGGGGCTCTTGTCACCACTTGCGCGCGATGAGGACTGAACGCCGCATTGACATTCAGGGTGTGTTTCAAGCAATAAGCTGACTTTTCCTGTCAACTTCTGGCGTCTAGATCCAAATGGCCAAGCCGAATACTCAGAATGTACCGCGTACCGGCGTTTCCTTTGCTGCCGAGTTGGCTTTCGAAGACATCCATTTGCACTATGGCGATGTGCACATACTCAAGGGTATTTCGCTGACCGCGGCGCCCGGGGAAGTACTTTGTCTGTTGGGACCTTCGGGCTCCGGCAAGACGTCGCTTTTGCGGGTGGCTGCCGGCCTGGAACCACAAACGCGAGGCACCGTTCTGATGAACGGTAGGGAAATTGCCGGGCCCACGCAATTTCTGCCACCTGAAAAACGGTCGGTCGGCTTGATGTTTCAGGATTTTGCGCTTTTCCCGCATATGACCATTCTTGACAATGTTCGGTTTGGCTTGACGTCGATGAACAGCACTATGTCGAAACAGGAAGCGCTGGCCGCGATCCGCCGGGTCGGGCTGGAGCATCATATGCATCACTTTCCCGATGTGCTGTCGGGCGGTGAGCAGCAGCGTGTCGCACTTGCCCGGGCTCTGGCACCGCGTCCGTCCGTTATGCTGATGGACGAGCCATTTTCCGGTCTTGATACGCGTCTTAAGGACACCATTCGTGCTCAGACCCTGGCCATTTTGCGTGAAACACGCGCGACCACGATTGTCGTCACACATGACGCAGAGGAGGCTATGCGCCTTGGCGATCGGATTGCGCTGCTCAATGAGGGCCAGATTGTACAGATCGGTACAGCACAGGAGATCTATCATGCGCCGCGCAATCTGTTTGTTGCGCGATTCTTCGCCGAAATGAACATTTTTGATTCCGTGGTAAACGCTGCCCAGGTGTCGATCCCGCTGGGAGATTTTGATGCCGGTAGTTGGCGCAACGGTTCTGCTGTCAAAGTTGCGGTCAGGACGACTGGTATCAACGTAAGTGCTGCTCAATCGGGGCAAAATGGCGTTTTGGGACGCATTACCGGGCGGCGGTTTTTAGGTGATTCCGAACAGTTGAGTCTGGCAGTGAACGGTGCCGAATTTGACGTCAGCGCGCGTGTTCGGGCAGGGGAGTTGCCGCATGATGCTAAAGACGTGGTTATAAAAGTCCGCGATAGCGACATAATGCTGTTTGAAACTGAGTGACAACAAGCTTATGTAGATAGCAAGATACGGCACCGATAGAAGCCGTTGTGCATTTTGGTTCGAGGAGACCGGGATTTATGGGTATTACAGGCTGGTGGCAGTGGGTCATCGTTTTGGTTATTGTGTTGCTGCTGTTTGGCCGCGGCAAGATTCCTGAATTGATGGGCGATGTTGCCAAGGGAATAAAGAACTTCAAAAAGGGCATGGCTGACGAGGCCGAGAACGTCAAGGAAGCGGCAGAAGATGCAGCTTCGGATGCGGCAAAAACCGTAGAGCACAAGGCTGACGAAGCTGTGGATGCTGTGAAGTCTGCAACCAAGAAAAGCTAGAAACTTTCAGTCTCTTACAGAGCGAAGCTTGAACAATGCTGCCTGATTTTGGCTGGACAGAGTTATTGGTCATTGCCATCGTGCTGATCGTCGTGGTCGGCCCGAAGGATTTGCCGCGCGTGGTGCGCGGTTTCTCCAAATCGCTTGGTTCCATGCGCAAGATGGCAGGGGATTTTCGCAAGCAGTTTGACGATGCGCTTGCCGACGCAGAGCTCGACGACCTGAAAACACTGACCGATGACGTCAGAAGCATGGATCCGCGTAACCAGATCAAGGAAGCGCTCAATCCGCTAGGAGAGATCGGCAAGGATATCAATGACGAGCTGAAAGGGGTGGCCAAATCCATTGAGGAAGACACCGCGCCGGTAAAGCGTGAGATTACGCCGCAGGAAGCCTATCCTCAACTGGCCAAGACTGCTGACAAAGCGAAAGCGGGCGGGTCAAAGGCCAAAGCCGGCAGGACCAAAGCAGCGACAGCCAAAGTATCGGCGGCGAAAAAGGCTCCGGCCAAGAAGGCAAGCTCGAGTAAGACGGCCACAAAAGCCGCAGCACCAACCTCAAACAGAGCCAAAGCAACGGCCAAAAAACCTGCCAAGGCGGCAGCAGCAGCGAATGGGGCGCATGCGAAGACGCCGACGAGCAAACCTGCGGCAATCAGAAAGAAAACACCGTCAACCCGTTCAAAAACGACGCAGGCAAGAAAGGCCCCCACGGCCAAAAAACCGGCTGTTTCAAAAGCGGGTGATGCATGAGTACGGTCAAAGAAGACTTGGAAGAGACAGCAGCACCGCTGCTTGATCATCTTAAAGAACTGCGCACGCGATTGCTTTACTGCATCGCAGGGTTCTTTGTCGGCTTTGTCCTTTGCTTCAGCTTTGCGACGGCCATATTCAATTTTCTGGTCGTCCCATACACGGTAGCAGCTGAATGGCTCGAAATGGATATTGATAAGATCCGGTTTGTCTATACAGCGCCGCAGGAGTTTTTCTTCACCCAGATCAAGATTGCCGCCTTTGGCGCGCTGGTCTTGGCATTTCCCGTTATTGCCACACAGATTTACCGGTTTGTCGCGCCTGGCCTATACACGAACGAACGTTCAGCATTTGCACCATTTCTGATCGCCACGCCGATTCTGTTCCTGGTCGGTGCCGCGCTGGTCTATTATCTGATTATTCCCATGGCGATGTGGTTCTTCCTGTCATTGGAACAGCC
>JAHEJF010000111.1:4736-6361 GCA_024639025.1 Ahrensia sp.
TGTCCAAAAACCTCAGCGTCCGCGTTTCGCTTGGACTTGACCCGAATCTGCTTTCGGGCGAATGACAGCACGCTGGACCCTTTCAATCTTCCAGTCCCAAATTTAGGTCAGACCGATGCTTGATATTCGATGGATTCGCGAAAACCCCGAAGCGCTTGATGCCGCGCTCGTAAAGCGTGGTGGCGAACCGCAGTCGGCCGCGTTGATCGCGCTCGATGAAGAGCGCCGCGCCCATGTCACCAAAGTGCAGGAAGCACAATCTCGCCGAAATTCGGCGTCGAAGGAGATTGGCGCTGCCATGGGGCAGGGCGACGCAGCAAAAGCTGAAGAATTGAAAACGGAAGTTGGCGCGCTCAAGCGTTTTTTGCAAGAAGCCGAAGACATTGAGCGTCAATTGAATGCCAAGTTGAATGATGCATTGTCCGGATTGCCGAACATTCCGCTGAGCGATGTGCCAGTGGGCAAAGATGAAGACGCCAATGTGGAGCTGCACAAGGTTGGCAGCTTACCCAATTTTGCATTTGCGCCCAAGGAACACTTTGAATTGGGTGAGGCGCTTGGCCAGATGGATTTTGAAACAGCGGCGAGCATGTCTGGCTCACGCTTTACGCTTCTATCAGGCGGTCTGGCTCGCCTGGAGCGTGCCTTGGGCCAGTTCATGCTGGACCTGCACACACAGGAGCATGAATACACCGAGGTGCAGCCGCCACTGCTTGTGCGTGACGCTGCGCTCTATGGTACAGGTCAATTGCCCAAATTCGAGGAAGATCTGTACCAGACCACAGCTGGTCACTGGCTCATTCCCACTGCCGAGGTGTCGCTGACAAATATCGCGGCCGGGCACATCATCGATCACGACTATTTGCCGCGTCGCTACACCGCGCTCACGCCCTGCTTTCGCTCGGAAGCCGGCTCCGCAGGCCGTGATACAAAGGGCTATCTGAGGCAGCATCAATTCTACAAGGTTGAACTGGTTTCGATTACCGATGCCGAAACTTCGCTTGCCGAGCTCGATCGCATGACAAAATGCGCCGAGACCGTCCTTGAAAAGCTGGGCCTGCACTTCAGAACCATGGTGCTGAGCACCGGTGACATGGGATTTGGTGCGCAGCGCACACATGATATCGAGGTCTGGTTGCCGGGCCAAAATGCCTATCGCGAAATTTCCTCATGTTCGGTTTGCGGTGATTTTCAGGGTCGCCGGATGAACGCGCGGTACCGCGCAAAGGACGAAAAGCAGACATCGTTTGTGCACACGCTCAACGGCTCGGGCGTCGCACTGGGACGTGCCTTGATTGCTGTGATGGAAAACTACCAGAACGAGGATGGATCGATCAGGGTTCCAGATGTTCTCAAACCGTATATGGGCGGTTTGGAAGTGATTGCGGCATGAGAATATTGATTACCAATGATGATGGCATCAGCGCGCCTGGAATTGCCGTTCTTGAACGTATTGCCGGCACTTTGGCCGATGATGTGGACATTTGGGTTGTGGCGCCTGAGGCTGATGAATCGGGCGTTTCACATGCGCTTTCGATGGTTGATCCCATTCGCCTGAGGAAAATCGACGATCGGCATTATGGCATGACTGGCACGCCGACCGATTGCATCATCATGGCCGTCCG
>JAHEJF010000112.1 GCA_024639025.1 Ahrensia sp.
CACTGAATGCCGTTGCGAGAATGTACCACGCTCACAGTCCTGGCCAGACAGGCGCACACCATACCCTTCGTGAAGAAGCGATCCAAAGGCCAACGCTTCAGCCATGGCCCAATCAATGCCCTCTCCGCTTTCAATCATCTTACCGCGGTTATCCATGAAGCGTTGAATGGTTTTGTGCGCCGCAAAGCGTTCGGGAACCGCGGCAAGCTTCTTGCCAATCTCTTTCAGGGTTTTGACCGCGACCGCCGTCTTACCCACACGCCGTTCATCTTCATTGTTGGCTTTAGCCAAACCGGACCAGGCACCATCAAGCCAGTCAGCCTTGTTTGGCTTGTAGTCATCACCAGCACGGAACTCCAGCTCCAAATGTTCGCGCCAGTCTGCCTTGATCTGCTCGACATCACTTGTGCTCAATACGTTTTCGCGCACCAGTTTTTCCGAGTAGAGCGAAACCGTCGTCTTGTGACTGCGGATGTTTTTGTACATCAAAGGCTGCGTGAAAGAGGGCTCATCACCTTCATTGTGTCCGAAGCGGCGGTAGCAGAACATGTCGATGACCACCGGCTTGTGGAACTTCATGCGAAATTCGATCGCAACCTTTGCCGCATAGGTAACAGCCTCTGGATCATCACCGTTGACGTGGAAAATCGGCGCCTCGATCATCTTGGCAACATCTGACGGATATGGCGATGAGCGCGAGAAATACGGATTGGTGGTAAAGCCAATCTGGTTATTGACGATGAAATGCAAAGTACCGCCAACTCGGTGACCACGCAGCGCCGAAAGACCCAAACATTCCGGCACCACGCCCTGGCCGGCAAATGCCGCATCGCCATGCAGCAACAAAGGCAGCACGTTGACGCGGTCTGTCAGGGGTACGATCTCGTCACGGTGCGAACCGCCGGCAAGTTGATCCTGTTTTGCTCTTGCCTTGCCCATGACAACAGGATTGACGATTTCCAGATGCGACGGATTGGCTGTCAGCGAAAGGTGAACACTATTGCCATCAAATTCGCGGTCAGAAGATGCGCCAAGGTGATATTTAACATCACCTGATCCCTCGACATCATCGGTCAAGAAGGAGCCGCCCTTGAACTCATTGAAAAGGGCACGATGTGGCTTGCCCATCACCTGGGTCAAAACATTGAGGCGCCCGCGGTGCGGCATACCAAGGACAATATCCTTGAGCCCCAGTTGACCACCGCGTTTGATGATTTGCTCCAGCGCCGGAATCAGTGACTCGCCACCATCCAGTCCAAAACGCTTGGTGCCCTTGTACTTGACATCGATGAACTGCTCGAAGCCTTCTGCCTCAACCAGTTTCTGGAAGATGGCCTTCTTGCCGTTTTCAGTAAATTCGACGCCCTTGTCCGGACCTTCAATCCGCGTCTGCAACCAGGACTTTTCATCCGGATTGGAGATATGCATGAACTCGACAGCCATTGTGCCGCAGTAGGTGCGCTTCAGAATGTCGACAATTTGCGGCACGGTCGCATATTCAAGACCCAGCACATTGTCGATGAAGATCTTCCGGTCGTAATCCTTCTCAGTGAATCCATAGGATGAAGGGTGCAGTTCGTTATAGTCTTCTTTCTTGCCGGCAATGCCCAGGGGATCCAACTGGGCATGCAAGTGGCCACGCATGCGATAGGCGCGGATCATCATGATGGCGCGAACTGAATCCCGCGTCGCCTGAATAATATCGTCCGAGGAAATGGCAGCAGCAACGCCATTGGCTTTTGCCGCAATCTTATTTTCCATATGGGCTTCGACATCGCCCCAGTTACCATCAAGGGCGGCAGTCAGTTCGCCATTGGCGTCAATTGGCCAATTATCCCTTTCCCAGGACGCCCCCTTGGCATTCTTGCGAATGTCAGCGGGCGCGTCTTTCAAATCCGCAAAGAATGTCTGCCAATCACCCGAGACCGAAGATGGATTGCTCTGGTACTGGGCATAAAGCTCTTCGATGTAGTTGGCATTGCCACCATACAGAAATGACGTCAGCGCCATGATATCGTTTTGATTGTCAGTACGTGCCATGAACTCACCCTTTCTCCCAGAATATTCCCTTTGCCCGGAGGGATTACGCCTCCAGTCTTTGAACTGGCTAACCTTTCAACAGATCCACCAATGTTTCACCGAGTTTGGCCGGCGATGGTGAGACCCTGATCCCTGCCGCTTCCATGGCTGCGATCTTGTCTTCCGCGCCGCCTTTGCCACCGGAGATTACCGCACCGGCATGGCCCATGGTTCTTCCTGGAGGCGCCGTGCGTCCGGCAATGAACCCGACCATTGGTTTGGATCGACCTTTTTTCGCCTGTTCAATCAGCCAGTCACAGGCATCCTCTTCAGCCGATCCACCAATTTCACCAATCATGATGATGGATTCGGTTTCAGGGTCGTCCAGAAACAGATCAAGCACATCGATAAACTCTGTGCCCTTTACCGGGTCGCCACCAATGCCAACGGCCGTTGACTGACCCAAGCCTTCATTGGTCGTCTGAAACACCGCCTCATATGTCAACGTGCCTGAACGCGAAAGAATCCCAACCGAACCCTTCTTGAAAATATTGCCTGGCATAATGCCGATCTTGCACTCGTCAGGTGTCAATACACCGGGGCAATTGGGACCCACGAGGCGTGATCTTGACTTGTCCAGTTTGGCCTTGACCTGGACCATGTCCATCACCGGAATGCCTTCAGTGATGCAGATGATGAGCGGAATTTTTGCATCAATCGCCTCGATGATCGCAGCACCGGCTCCCGCAGGCGGCACATAGATCACGGTAGCGTTCGCCTTGGTGGCTTTCTTGCCCTCGGCAACACTTGCAAAGATAGGCAACTCGGTCCCTGCCGCGTCGCCGGCACCCTCACCTGCTGTCCAGGTTTCCCCTCCCTTTTTGGGATGGATACCACCCACCATCTTGGTCCCGTAATAGGCAAGTGCCTGTTCAGTGTGAAACGTGCCGGTTTTACCGGTCATACCCTGAACGAGAATTTTTGTGTTTTTGTCAATTAGAATGGACATGTCTCTGCCGTTTCTTCAGTTCATAAGATGAGAATTGGTTTCAAATTCAGCGCTCATTTGGTCAGCACCGTTACATTGATCAGTCCGCCGCTTTCGTCACCAGACTTGTAGATCAGAAATACTTTCACGTCGTCATTGCCACCCGCCCAAGTGGTTATCTTCAAATCGCCTTCCGGAACATCTTTTGATACCGGCTCTTTTCCGGCAAGAACCTGCATGTCATCTGCAACCACGCCGGGTGAATCCAGGCCATCAAGAATGAATGTGCAGTTGGTTGCCTTGCCCTTTGAAAAATCGGGAAACAAGCTCAATTGGTTTTCAGTCACCGGCCCCTGGCTCACCGCAACGCGGTAAGCCCGCTTTCCAATTTGAGCATCCCAACCGTCAAGTACATCAAGTTGGCCACCGGTTTCGAAAGCTTTCAAGTCGGCCTGTTCCAAATCGCGCCAGGCAAATTCGACTGCCATTTGGCCAACCGATTGGACATCGGGCATACGCGCATAACAAATGCGATTGAATACAAAGACCGTGCTGATCTCTTCCGCTTCAACCGCAGCAGCTTGTGCCGTTGTCTGGGCAAATGCGCCAAGTGGAGCAGCGCAGAGCAACGCCGCACAACCCAATTTGGTCAATTGCTTGCACAAGCCAAACATTAACCTTGAACCGCTTTCACGATTTTCTGCGCCGCGTCGTCCAAATCGTCTGCCGCAATTACATTGACATCTGACTCATTGATGATCTTCTTGCCCGCTTCAACATTGGTGCCTTCCAGACGCACCACCAAAGGTACCTTCAATCCGACATCTTTCACCGCCTGCACGACGCCCTGCGCAATCACATCGCATTTCATGATGCCGCCAAAAATATTGACCAGGATGCCCTTCACCTTGGGATCAGCGGTGATGATCTTGAACGCCGCGGTTACCTTCTCGGTGCTGGCGCCACCGCCCACATCAAGGAAGTTGGCAGGTTCGGCACCATATTGCTTGATGATATCCATCGTCGCCATGGCCAGACCCGCACCATTGACCATACAGCCGATATTGCCGTCCAGCGCCACATAGGCCAAATCGTGCTTGGAAGCTTCGATTTCTTTCTCGTCTTCCTCGGTCATATCCCTGAGTTCCATGATGTCGTCATGGCGGAACAGTGCATTGCCATCGAAGGACACCTTGGCGTCCAGAACGCGCAGCGTTCCGTCTGTCATGACGATCAACGGATTGACCTCAAGCAGGCTCATGTCCTTTTCGGTGAAAGCTTGGTAGAGCGTCGGAAAAAGCGTCATGCCATCTTTGGCCGCCTGCTTTGTCAGTTTAAGCGCCTTGTTGAGCTTTCTTGAATCAGCGTCTGTGCATCCCTTGATAGGATCAATGGGCAGTGTGAAGATCTTTTCAGGTGTCTCCTCAGCGACGGCCTCGATGTCCATGCCACCTTCGGTTGAGACAACAAATGCAGGCCGACCAACAGTGCGATCGATCAGGATGGACAGGTACAATTCCCGGTCAATATCCGCGCCATCTTCGATATAAAGACGATTGACCTGCTTGCCTGCTGGGCCCGTCTGTTTGGTCACGAGTGTGTTGCCCAGCATTTCCTTTGCATGAGCCACAACCTCGTCGACAGACTTGGCAAGACGAACGCCGCCGCCTGCATCATCACCAAGCTCCTTGAACCGACCCTTGCCGCGGCCACCTGCATGAATCTGGCTTTTTACCACGTAAAGCGGACCGGGCATTTTCTTGGCCCATTCTTCTGCCTGCTCAACCGAATAAACGGCAATGCCGCCGGCAATGGGTGCACCGTAGGAGTGCAGGAGGCGCTTGGCCTGATATTCATGAATGTTCATAAGAACGTCCTGTTTTCTTGAATACAAAAGAAACAGGGCGGGCCATTGAGCCCGCCCTTTGATTATTTGAGATTGGGTGCAATCTTGGAACAAGCCTCGCAAAGGCCCGCGACCGATTCAACCGACTTGTCGAACATTTTCTGCTCGGTCTTGTTCAGCTCAATCTCGATCACCCTTTCAACACCCCCGGCACCAATCACGGTCGGAACGCCAACATACATGTTCTTGACGCCATACTGGCCATCCAAATGCGCCGCACAGGGCAGCACGCGTTTCTTGTCTTTAAGATAGGCTTCAGCCATGGAAATGGCAGATGAAGCCGGCGCATAATAGGCAGAGCCTGTTTTCAGCAAGGCGACAATTTCGCCACCACCGGACCGCGTACGTTGAACGATTTCGTCCATCCGCTCTTTGGTGGTCCAGCCCATCTTGATCAGGTCTGGAATATTGATACCTGCAACGGTCGAATAGCGGGTCAGCGGCACCATGGTGTCACCGTGTCCGCCCAGAACAAATGTATTGATGTCCTCAACAGAAACGTTGAACTCCTCCGACAGGAAATGGGTAAACCGCGCGGAATCGAGCACGCCGGCCATGCCGCACACCTTGTTTTTGGGCAGACCAGAGAATTGCTGCAGCGCCCAAACCATCGCATCCAATGGGTTTGTGATACAAATGACAAATGCATCGGGCGCATATTTCTTGATGCCGGCACCCACTTGCTCCATCACCTTCAAGTTGATGCCGAGCAAATCATCGCGGCTCATGCCGGGTTTCCTTGGCACACCAGCTGTCACGATACACACATCGGCGCCCTTGATGGCTTCATACGAGTTAGCACCGGTAAACTTTGCATCAAAACCGTCCACCGAAGACGACTCGGCGATATCCAATCCTTTGCCCTGCGGAATGCCTTCTGCAATGTCGAAGAGCACTACATCACCCAGCTCCTTCAATCCGATCATGTGAGCCAAAGTGCCACCAATCATGCCGGAGCCGATCAGTGCAATTTTATTTCGTGCCATAGGGGAAAATCCGTCTCTCTTTTCTACAATTACTACAGGCGAGCAACATCAGTGAGATCAGTCAGCCAGCCAAAACCTCTAAGGTGGTGCCCCGCTTCCAATAAAAAATCAACCGAAAAGTTGAAACGTAACACTTTCAACCGTTTAGATAATGAGGGAATTACGTAAACGTCAAATAATTTACCACACCCCTCAGTCAAAAGTACTACTTTGGTTGGATCAGATCCCACAAATTTCCATAAATGTCGGAGAATACCGCGACTGTGCCATAGGATTCTTGGCGTGGCTCTGCAACGAAGCGCACACCTTTTTCCGTGAGCCGGGCATGATCTGCTTCAAAGTCATCGGATTGAAGAAAAAATCCAACACGTCCGCCGCATTGCTTGCCGATTGCCGCCACTTGGTCGGAACTGTCAGCCTTGGCCAATAGGATCGAGG
>JAHEJF010000113.1 GCA_024639025.1 Ahrensia sp.
AAACTCAATTAAATTTGAAACCGCCCAGACTATTCAGATGAAGGCAACTTCCTTGTCCGTGAAAGTGCTATTGCGATTGTCAGCCAAAAACCGGATCGCAATATCATTGCACCGATAGTGGCCACTAAAAACAGAGCTCCGCTCAAGACCATAACAATCAGTATCGCGAACACCAATAAAGTGATTATGCCGATCAACCATGCGGCAATTGACGCCCAGCGCAATGAAGGTCTCCACAGCTGAAAGCGGCTTCCAAAGCGCTCTGATACGAAGCCTGATTAGTTCACGGTGACAGTCGTAACCTCACTCATGATGGGCGGATTATGTGGCACGTGGCCCCAATCGCCCAGCAGCAATTGTAATGTGTGCGTGCCTTCAGGCAGCTCCAAGGTCACCTGCGTCTGGCCACCGCCGAAATGAACAATTTGGTCTGTTGCCGGCAGGCCGGAATCTAGGTCCAACGTGATTGGGTCTGTGTCGATCAGTAAGTGATGATGGCCTGTGTTTTCTTTTTCAACACCGGCTGGCGCAACGCCCATGCCCTCCAGCCCGAATAGAATGGTAACCGGATTTGAGACGGTCGAACCGTCCGCCGGTGACACAATATAGGCCCGGGCGCCTTCAGGTGCAGGGCTGCGATGTCCGTCAGCTAACGCCACACCGGTAAGTAGAATACCTGCCGTAACAGTCACAATGAAATGCCTCATGATGTCCTCCTTGGCTAAATAATCAGTGCTCACATTCTTGATTATAAGTCACCAACGCCATTCCGGCAAAATTATGAACTAGGACGTCAGCTTCGTCCGCTTAGTTGACATTGGCATCGCGTTTGGTGCGTATGAAGATGTTCTGAACTCGGTGCACAAGCTGTACAATATCCATATGCTGCGAGCGACATCTTGGAGAGTTTTTGAGGGGGTATCGAGTGAATTATCGAAAGCTATATTCAGATAAGGATGGCGAAAGCCGTTGGGTGGACGTTGAAGTGTTTTTTGAGGAGCGGACATTTGCGCCACCTGCAAAAGCAATTGAGATCTCAGAACCCGAGCCAGTAAAGCAGATGATGTTTCTCAGGCTATGTGCCGGGTGGAACGAGCCAATACACCCCACACCAGTCGCACAGAAACTGATTTGTTTGTCAGGAACTGTCAGAGTGACGGCCAGTGATGGAATGTGTAACGAGATAAGCCCTGGCGATGTCTGGCACATGGAAGACAAGCACGGAAAAGGTCATCATACCGAAGTCACAAGTAAAGAAGACTTTGTAGCGTTGATCGTGCAGTACGAGTGAAGCCAGAGCTGCTGGATGCGCTGCACAATTAATCAAGTGGCACTTTCAGACTATCAGTAGGCCGTTATTTTCCAGCCACGCATAGGCGGCGCAGACTCTTGAGGAATTTGGACCCCGGTGGGGCCTCTCGGTTCGTTCTTGATGCCTACTGGACCAGACCTTGCAGTTGGCAAATGAGATGCGAGTTCTCATCAAAAAAGAACGGATCATTGGCGCATAATTGATTTAACAATGGCTGAACCCAAAAGCCGCTTGCATGGAAGATCAAGAGAGTTAAGGTCGTGCGGCTGAAGGTTGTTATACGTACCAGCAACACATCGGCCATAGAATCTGCAATTTGGGGAACGCGGAAAAGTGAAGTTATTCGCAATAGTAAAAAAAATCGCGGCCGCATGCGCACTTTCGATTGTCGTTTCTTCCTGCAGTGTCTCGTCGCCTGGTTTTGAGCAAATCTTCTCACTCGAAGAAGAAGCAAATTCGACATTCCCTTATCACCCGTTTGTGTATCATCTCGATTTGTCAATTCTTGCCTATCATTTGTATGGGCAAACACTCGTATGGCAGTTTGACCCCTATTATGAAGAACATGCCACAAAGGACGGTGACCGCGATGGCATGATGCGAAATGTACATAAATGGTCGGTGCAAAAGGGCCAGCAACAAGCCATTGCTACCAGCACATTGGCCTCCTATCGAGGTCCGGGCAGTCTTATCGGACTTCCAAACAATCCAAGTCATGATCCTATTATCTATGATTATAGTCGCATATACCCTTGGAGCGACACCATAACAAATGCAGCTGGAACCTGGACAGAATATCTGACACCAAAACTCATAACCCGCAATATTAGGGATGTGCATGTATGTGCTAACCCCATCGGCATTGGTGAGAATGCAGTGTCTTTTGAGACAATCAAATCTGGCCCTAAAGGTTATGCAGCCGATGCAAAAAACATTCTGCTTGGGTTTGAGGGCGGAACAGGTGACAAAGGCGAGGATGGTCAGCACGCTTCGCAAAGCTTGATGGGTTTTATATTGGTGCGCGAAAAGCGTGCGGGCGATTATGATCTTCATATCGCATTTCGGGGCAGTCGAAGCGGCTCGGCAGGCCGAGCAGTCATTGAAGCGTTTAGCGATAGTCGCGCTAAGGGTAACCCCGATTGGATTACTGATCTTGGCTATGATCGGCTTAGCGCCGATCAGGGCTCTGCACATGTAAGCACCGTTGGTAAATTGCATCGCGGTTTTGCGAGAAGTATCCAATCCATTCACCCAAACCTCTTTCATTGCCTGGATCGAGCAGCAACCATGAAGGGGGGCAAACCACCCACCAATATCTACGTGACAGGGCACAGCCTGGGAGGAGCACTGGCACAGGCATTCGTCTCGTCTGTTTTGCTGGGCGATCGGTATGGCCCAGATGGCACCGGCGCAGCCATGCCATCATCGCTAAGCAATTGGCCGTGGCGGCAAATCAAATTGGTATCCTTTAGCGCGCCGCGCATTGGCGATGCGGAATTTGCCAAAACCCTGACCGAGCAAAAGCTGCAGTCGGTATTCTTTTCGACGCCCATCAATCCAGTGGACTCAAAAGCGCTGAAACCCAATGATCGTTCCGCATTCGTCCGGCTAATGGACCCGACCAGACCTGCAGGTTACCGTGTGCTGCATTCCAAAGACCCCATTACGACGGAAAAGGGTGCTGGCGGGAAGCACGTGGGTAAAAGCGTTTACGTGAACGGTTCAATTGTCGCCGGCCTTTTTTCCCTTCCAGATTTTGGTGCCCATGAGCAGAAAAGAATTAGAGATCTGATGCGCGCAAATATTGACGACCCAAATATTCCTGAGTTAGCCATCAGGCCACGGGCCATGGAAGAACTTAATCCAAGTCGGGACAAATCAAAAAAAGGTAGTAGCGAAGAATTTTACAAACTGGCGGCGGCATTGAAGAATTATTATTTGACCCGCGATATCTGGTTTGATCATGAAGCCTTTGACCGTTCGTTCCAAGAACGCATGCAACTCGAGCAAAGCCGATAGGGCACTTTTTGAAAATTCGATGCACCATCGCCATGCTTGGCGTTTTATCGACGGTCGTTTCTGCTTCCGCCTACACACGCCACGTGCATGAACGTTCGATTGTTGAATCGGCGCAGATATGCCAAAAAAAATATGGAATGGCTGTAAATAGCACGACGCTTGCAGCAATTGTTGAAGGTGTAAAAGAACCCGACGCATTTGCTATATCAACGTTGGAAATTTTCAAGCAACGTGTTGAGCCCAATTCCTATGGCAGGCAGCGCTCAATTACCACGGTTCGGATTGCCGCTCAATCTATCCATGGAAGTCCAAACCCTACGCGGAAAATTCATAATGGTTCGCCCCAAGACCAAAGCGCATTGCAGAAAAGTATACGGCGCGCAGATAGCAGTCTGCTGAAGAATCGAGTGAATATAGAAGTCTACGCCTACGACACCAATCAAGGCTTGCGCAACAAGATGCTCATCAATGCGTCACAGTTTCTCTGCGTGTCGATGGCCCACAAAGAAGCGGATCAAAGCGCCAGAAAACTTGGTAATCTTTTGCACATGGTTGGTGACACTTATTCTGCTTCGCATGTGCAAAGAGCGGCTCCCATTGGCTCGCCACCAGAATGTGGGACTGAAAAAATTGAATGGCATTTCAGCATGGATTTGGTTTCATGGAAACGCCATGTGCCAGCCGATAGAAATGACAAGGATTGGCGCTTTGAATGCGCGACGCAACACGGCGCTGAATTAATGAACTTATGGTCCGCAGGTAGGGAAGCTGTTGCCGCACTGAAGTCGACGCCGGAAAAACGCGCCGTTGCGAACCGCGAAATAAGGAAGTCACTCAGACTACTTTGCAGCAAAGTCTTTCGCGTCGACAAAAATGTACTGCGACAACCCGCGGGGGGTGCAAGTGCCCAATATTCAAGCGCATCTGGAACCGACAATTGGCGCGCGCTCAGAGCTAAACGTCCAGACTTGGCAATTCAGCCCGTCGGGTTGACGAGTGTTGAAGAAGCAGAAGAATTTTACCGCAGCGTTGCAGACAAACTAAAGCGAGAGGGCCATGCGGTGGAATTCTCCTACCCATCGCGTTCGATGCCTGATCTATGCCGCTCCATTATGGGGAAAGAACCGCTGCATGTGGCGCTGCAGTGTACGCGTGAAGAGATCGAGTTGGCCGTTACGGGAAGTAAGCGCGTATCCACGATGTGGATTCCCAGTCGCACGTCGAAAGAATAACAGCCGCTATGTCCGCATGCCAGACCTTGGAGCAGTGTGCATCGAATGTCGGCTTTGAGCCCATTTTCACAGATGCTGAACAGACAACAAACGGTCGCATTGGAAGACGCAAGAAGTATGGAGGGTCGGTGGAACACACTAGTTGTGCAGAAAGCTCGCTTAAGCCAATGTGTCATGATTGAGGTTTTAGTTCGGAGACCAAAATGACTTTCATGTGGATCGCATTGTCCGGCATAGCGATATATTTTACCTACGGTTTCTTCGCCCCTCATCCAAGCAAGCGCGTTTTTGCCGCCGACTTGCCGGCAGACAGCGTTGAGAACGGGTATCTCATACCTCGTGAGGTTTTCGACCCAGATGAGGAGAGCCTATTTCAACGGGCATCGGCCTCCGTTGCCGCTCACACGAAAGCGCTGAACAAACACGCCGCGCGCGACGACGAGACGTTTCACGAACCTCATTGGGGGCATACCAGTGCAATGCTGCGCGGCACGCTCACCATCGACAGGATTGATAACCTGCCCGAGCCGTTTCGTGTTGGTCTTTTCTCTAAGGATCGCGCCTATGCTGTCGTGGCGCGCGTCGGGACCCAGAAAGACCCGGACTTGGGTCTCATCAGTTCGCGGTTGGCTCTCAAAATTGACTATCCCAAACCAGTGCCCAACACGTACGCGCCTTCTGGCGAAGCAGCCGAATTGGATTTGCTGCTGGCCGCTGGTAATCACGGAAACAACGGGGCGGATCATACATTCTTTGCGCGTGACGGGCATCAGGTTGCGATGGCCTTTGGGCTCAAGCCACCTTCGCTAAAGACCCTCAAGACGCTGGCCAACTGGCGCAACATCGCGATCTTGCTTGACGTCAGAAAACGTGTCGGAGGGTTGATGGCGCCAATGCGCAAGGCCCCTGTGAACCAGGACGGTTGGTCAGCTATACCCTATTATTCACTTGGCCCATTTGCCCTTGGAAAAGGTGCGATGAAATTCGCCTTGCTGCCCGTCAAGCCGCACAAGGTCGCCGAACATGACCGGGCGAAAGTCGACTTCGCTGCTCTTAGCAAACAAAATATGGACGATTGGCTGGCTTCCGGCGAGGAGACGGAGTTTACATTGGCCGTCCAACTTGCCACTCCGGATTGCATCCCCGAACCCCGCCCGCATGATCCTCCAAAAGCTGTGATGGCCGCCGAGTATTGCGACCTTGCGTGGGACGAAACCGCGTCGCCGTATATTGCAGTCGGCAGGCTGACATTGTCGACCGACACCGCGATCAACACGGCCGATGTCTGGGGGCAGATTCAGTACAACGCCTGGAACACTCTCCCCGAAATGCGGCCATTGGGCCAACTGTTTCGAATGCGCAAACACGTCCATTCAACACACAGCAATGTCCGGGTATCGCATCTCTATGGTGGCAAACCGGGGGAGTTGGTTGGGAAGTGTCCATTTTCGGGCAAATGATTGTTGCCTAATTGCTCGGGAAACACGAGCCGACCGAGGCGGCCGTTTGCCATGCAACGCATGTCAGCTAAGTCAGCATTGCTGACAGGGAAAACACTGTCCGTCTCCTACTGCGCCCAAAGCGCCGTTCCAGGATGGAATTGAGACCAGGCGAACCAAAATGCCTGATGGCTGCCAAATGCTGAACCGTTAACATCAAAGGCGCGAATTCCGCCTGCATCAAGCTCCAATCGAACGTCTTCAAACGCGACTTTGTCGCCCCTTTTTAGCGCCAGAAATGCCTTGCTACGCTGAAAAGCA
>JAHEJF010000114.1 GCA_024639025.1 Ahrensia sp.
GCGGAGAAAGTGATGTAAGAGATGCATGATGCGACTGACCACATCTTGTTTGATGGAGGGCGTGCGCCCAATCCGCGCCGTGTGGCGATATTTCTCGCTGAAAAGCAAATTGAGGTGACCAAGCAGCCTGTGGATATGGGCGCGCTGGAACATAAGGCCAAGACGGTGGCCACCCTCAACCCGTTGATGCAACTGCCTTTGCTTAAATTGCCCGATGGAACAGTATTGACCGAGAGCATCGCAATCTGCCGATATTTTGAAGCCCTGTTTCCAGAGCCTAATCTTTTTGGGATTGGAGCGAAGGAGATGGCGCAGATCGAGATGTGGCAACGTCGTATAGAGCTGGAGTTCGTGTTTAGGGTGGCTCAGGCCTTCAGGCATACCCATCGCGCCATGGCGGATTGGGAAGTGCCCCAAGTGCCCGAATGGGGAGAGGCAAATCGGCCCAAAGCGATCAAGTTCGCGCAGCTGCTGAACCAGCGACTTGCGGAATACGCCTATGTCTGCGGAGACAGATTCACCGTAGCGGATATCACGGCGATTATTGGACTGGATCTCTCCAAGCCAGCCAAGATCATCTATCCCGAAGAATTTGAGCATTTGAACGGCTGGGCCGACCGGATCCGCCAACGCAAAAGTTATGTTCCATGACGCCCGACGCATTGAGCCGGTCGATCAAGGCATGTCGTCAGTGCCGCGACAATCCGGCCGGACCAGTCTTGCCGCATGAGCCCAATCCCGTTTGCGTTCTGTCTTCAACAGCCCGAATTTGCATTGCGGGACAAGCGCCCGGGATACGGGTTCACAGGTCCGGGCGTCCTTTTACAGATCCTTCCGGCGATCGCCTGCGCAGTTGGATGGGAATTGATGAAACCGTTTTCTATGACGAAACAAAAATCTCGATCGTGCCGATGGGCTTTTGCTTTCCCGGTCACGACAAAAAGGGTGGTGATCTTCCGCCGCGCAAAGAATGTCGCGCACTGTGGCACGACAAGATATTTGCGGGCATGCCGCAACTCGAACTGATCTTGACGATTGGCCAGTATGCGCAATCGTACCATCTGGGAAGTGCAAGAAAGGCCAATATGACCGACACAGTGTCTGCTTGGCGCGAATATCTCTCTGGTGGCAAACCGAGCATTCTGCCCATGCCACATCCATCCTGGCGCAACAATTCATGGTTGAAGCGCCATGACTGGTTCGAAGCCGAGCTTCTGCCTGTCTTGCGCAAGAGAGTGCAAGAATTGCTGTAGATTTATCGATCTGGTTGGAATAATATTGCGCAAAACGCCAATGCGAACCCTCACTATTAGAAAGATATTTCGAAATGGATCGTCTGGATAAAAAGATTTTGAAACTGCTTCAGGAAGACGCGACCATCGCGGTCGCCGATATCGCCAAGAAAGTTGGTTTGTCGACTACGCCTTGCTGGCGCCGTATCCAAAAGCTGGAAGAGGAGGGGGTAATCAGAAAGCGCGTTGCGTTGCTGGATACTGCTGCAATTAATGCGCGTGTCACGGTGTTTGTATCGATCCGGACCAATGCGCATTCTGTTGAATGGCTGAAGCGCTTTTCGGAAGTGATTGCGGAATTCCCGGAAGTGGTCGAGTTTTATCGAATGAGTGGTGAGGTTGACTATCTGCTGCGAGTGGTCGTGCCGGACATCGCGGCATTTGATGAATTCTACAAGCGGTTGATTGCCAAGATCGAAATTCGGGATGTCTCGTCTGCATTCGCAATGGAGCAGATCAAGTATACAACCGAAATGCCGCTCGACTACATGTCCGTTGATCGGTGATCAAGACCTTGGAATTTGATGAAATGAAGAGCCGAATGAGTGTCAACTCGCAAGCTCGGTCAAAAGTTCCTTAAAAAGCACCGGTTCGAATGCAGCAGGTGCGACAAAGGGATTGGACATCGCGTAGATCGTAAACAAAATAAATCCGGTGTAGGCGGCATACATAGATATCAAAATGACGTTGGATCTTGAGGCGGTGAATGTGTAATAGGCGGCCGCAACAAGAAGCACCCCAATAAGTGCCGCTACCCAGAACAACACATTCAATGATGACTTGGCGTGGTGCTCGCGCAGGTCTCGGTTTTCGGCAATAAGATGGATTTTTCTGAGCATGTTCTCTCTTAACGATTCATGCCTTGGTGTCGCTGCGGGCAGGTCGAGGATCAACTGATAACCTGCGTCCCACTGAGCCCAGGCCTGACCAGAAAGATCACCATTCGTTCCGAGCTGTTGCCACTCATCTGCTTGAACGACTTTCAAATATTCTTGCATGATGGATTGGATGCCGTCAGCAGCCTCGCCGTATCTGGCTGCATCGTAATAGACATCGGAAACAGCGTTCACTTCGGTGGCAATTTCAAGTCCAAGCTGCTGGTATTCAACAACTTCGGATGCAAACACGAGTGCCAACACGAGCCCATGCAAAGCTGAAATTCGAAACAGAACCGATCCCGACAGGTCTTTGGTCCGATCGTCTGGGTTATCCGGCATAATGTGACGCATGCCGAAATAGCAAAGCAGCACCACTGCTACCGTAATGATGATCACTGCCGCACCAATTAGCATTGTTTTCCTTCATCCCATCGATGCAGTCATTTAAAGCTCAATATCGAAACGGATGATCCGATCATCGCAGTTTCTACCGCTTCAAATGGCGGGTTAGTCTTGCCTCGAGCCGGTTCCAGATATTGCGCAGCGCTTCAACGATTATCAGATACAGGATTGCTGCATAGATATAAGTCTGGAAATCAAAGGTGCGCGAATAAGCGCGGCGGGTCTCGCCCATCAGATCAAAAACCGTCACAATCGCCACGATGGCAGAGCCCTTGATCATCAATATGATTTCATTGCCATAGGGACGAAGCGCAACGATCATTGCTTGTGGCATAATGATCTTCCTGAAGATGGTAATGTCGTTCAATCCAAGCGCGCGACCGCCTTCCCACTGCCCCTTGGGCACACTCTCAAGAGCGCCGCGGAGAATCTCTGCTTGATAGGCAGCTGTGTTCAACGTGAAGGCGAACAATGCACAATTCCAGGCATCCCTGAAGAATCCCCAAAGCCCGATTGCTTCAAGTTCTGTGCGAAAGGAGCCAAAGCCGTAATAGATCAGGAATAGTTGGGCGATGAGCGGGGTGCCGCGAAAGAAATATACATAGGCATACGCAATCATACTCAATACGGAATTTGATGACATGCGCATGAATGCGAGCGGTAAGGAAATAATTGCGCCCAGCACGATAGATTTGCCCACTAATTCGAGCGTGACCATCAACCCATTGAGATAGCGTGGGGCATAGCGTTGCATGAATTCAGGATTCCATGCGGTAAATAGCCATGCCACCATCAACGCAGCGGACACGATCCATATTGTCATCAATGTCGTGCCGGCAATGCGTTGCCCCGACCATTTGCGCGCCAGCGCTGGCGGTGGCGGTAGCTCTGGCAACATCTCCTGATTAACAATTGTCATCAGCGCTGCTCCGCCCGCTTGGCCGCTTTTTCGATCCGGCTAAACACAATGGAAGACAGTACGGCAAGAACAAGAAACAGCATGCAAGCAATACCGAAGAACAAGAAGGCTTCCTTGGTCACACGGGCAGCAATGCCTGTTTGTCGCATGATATCGGCCAAGCCAATCACCGAAATTAGTGCGGTATCCTTGATCAAGATCATCCACAGATTACCCAGGCCCGGTAGTGCAATCCGAATGAGCTGCGGCAGGATTATCTTGAACATGGTTTGGGCGCGGCCCATGCCCAGCGCGTAACCGCCTTCGTACTGGCCTTGCGGAATGGCGCGGAACGCGGAAAGAAGCACTTCGCTTGAATAGGAAGAGAACACAAGGGCCAGTGCAATCATGCCGGCAAGGAATGCATTGATCTCAACGCCGCTCTCAAATCCGATTGCACGGGCGATGTTTGAGATGCCAATCTGCAACCCGAAATAGACCATGAATATGGTGAGTAGTTCGGGCAATCCTCTGAAAATTGTTGTGTAGATATCTGCTGCGATGCGCAGACTTTTTTCGCTGCTCTGCTTGGCAAGAGCGATCATGAACCCGATAAAAAGGCCAACCGGGAGCGTGGCCAATGACAATGAAATGGTGACCAGCAATCCCAGTGCGATCTCATCGCCCCAGCCGGTGTCTCCAAAGCCAATTAGTTCCCAACCGCTCAAATGGACCCCCCAATAATGCGCGATGCGAAAACGGCGGGGCAAGGCCCCGCCGGTTGGTATGTGATGGGCTTATCCGCCGTAAACGTCAAACGAAAAGTACTTGTCGTTTATTTCCTGATAGGTTCCGTTGGCGCGAATGGCGTCGATCGCCGCGTTAAACTTCTCACGAAGCTCGTCTTCGCCCTTGCGGATCGCAATGCCTGCGCCTTCACCGTTGATGATCAAATCCGGTGTCAGCGTGCCGAGGATTTTACAACACGCACCATCCTCTGTTTCGAGCCACTCAGACAGCACCACAACATCGTCGATGACGGCATCCACACGGCCGCTTGCAATGTCGAGCTTGTACTCATCTGGTGTGGGGTAGAGTTTGAGTTCTGCTGAACCCAGCTTCTCTTCGGCATAGTTTGAGTGTGTTGTCGATGACTGCGCACCAAGAACCTTGCCTGCCAAAGCTGCATCTGTTGCTTCGGCAATATCGGAGTCCACCGGAACCGCAATCGCTGGCGGTGTGTTGTAGTATTTTGCAGTGAAGTCGACTTTTTCCTTGCGCTCTTCTGTGATCGACATTGACGCAATGATCGCGTCGAATTTGCCGGCAAGAAGGGCAGGGATAATGCCATCCCAGTCCTGTGTGACGAATTCGCAATCGGCCTTCATCTCTTCACACAGCGCTTTGGCAATATCGATGTCAAAGCCGACCAAAGAGCCGTCAGCTTCAAGATTGTTGAATGGCGGGTAAGCGCCTTCCGTGCCAATTTTTACTTTCATCGCATGGCCATCTGCATGCGCCGCACCGATTGTCAGCGCCAGAGTCGCAGCCGAAGCCATAAAGATTTTTGAAATACGCATGAATACTATCCTGATTTGTTACGCAAAATGTGCCCCTAGGGCAATTAAATCCTTAAAATGTCTGGATTTCCGCGATTGTTTCACGACTTGCTCCACAATTGCAACAGAAAAACATGCCGCTTATCTGCCGCCACGTTTTGGCCGCAGCATGCGCATCCGATTGCCGCCTTTGCCGAAGATCATGTGTTTGGCGAAACCAAGCAGGTGCAAAGCAAAAAGAGGGATAATGACATGGCCCGCAGCGTCGTGCGTTTCCTCCAAAAGCGCGTGGATCAACTGATTGCCGCTATAGGGTGCCGCCCAGTTGCCGAGTGCAAAAAACGTATAGGGTTCGCCGGCAAACAACGGAAGCAATGCGCCCGTGACGGCAGTCACGAGCACAACGAGCAGCATGCCGATCATCACCAGACGTGACAGGAAGTTCAGCGCTGGATGTTGGTCGACGGATCTGGGAAAGCCCTTTGACCATCTGTAGATCACCCTTGCCAACAATGGCGCTGCCAACAACATGCCAACCGACACATGATAAGTCAGCCATTCATCCTCATGCGTCAGAAAAAGAAAAATGACCGCGATAGCCCCTGTCCAATGGGCAATAACTGATATTAGCGAGTAGTTTGCGACCGGATCCTCGATGCCGGTTGGTATATGGTGTTCTATCGGATCGTTCATATTCTAGCCGGGCCCAAATGATGAGAAGGGAACAAACTTAACCAGATCACCTGATTTGATCTGTCCGACGTCTTCTGGAATTTCAATTAGTCCAGTGGCTTTTCGCAGTCCAGAAATCAGTCCGGAGCCATCCCGATCAAACTTGATTGCGCTGGTTGCACCTGTCTGATCTGTTTCCAACCACCCGCGCAGGAACTCGCGCCGGTCCCTCTTCTTCTTTGTGATTTCAAATCCAGCTGGCACCGTCACGCCTTGAGGCGGCTCCTGCTTGGCGCCTGTCAGGCCGTAGATAACCGGAAGGACGTATTGCAAGGTGCAAACGAAAGAAGCTACAGGATTGCCGGGCAAGCCAACGACAACGCAATTTCCGATCTGACCATACATCATGGGGCGTCCCGGCTTGATGGCGATTTGCCAGAGATGGCGCTTGCCCAGATTATCCAATGCATTGAGCATGTGGTCTTCATCTCCTCGAGACGCACCGCCGGAGGTCAGAATGAGATCGAAGTCCTTGGAAGCAGCATCGAGCTTTTCGGTCAGTATCCGCTCCGTGTCAGGCAAAATGCCGAGATCGACGAGTTCCAACATGGTGTG
>JAHEJF010000115.1 GCA_024639025.1 Ahrensia sp.
ATCGTCCCGCCCCGCTTGAAAATCTCGTCAGACGCGATGGCAAAGAAATGATTGACCACATCGACCATTTTTTGGGCGCCATATTCCTCGCCCATCGCCGTAAAACTGCGAATATCGAGCAGCATGATCGTGATCACGCGGTCTTCCACCTCCAGCGCGGCGACGCCCTCGCTCTCGGCCAGTTGCCTGACCACTTCGGGCGACAAGAACTGCGAGAACTGGCGCTGCAGCGAGACCCTTTTGCGCTCGGCTTCGCGATACAGCGCATAGCCGCCTGACAGGCCGGCCAGCAACAGGCCCAGGGTCGGTTGGCTGGCATCAAGCAGCACTCCGCGATCGGCATAAAACCAAAGCCCGAATGCCAGCGGCACAAAACAGATCAGCGCCGCAAAGCCGGTCGCCATCAGCGGATTGCGGCCCAGCATCACAAATCCGGCAAGCATCAAGAGGGCCAGCGCAGCAAACAGGCCCATCTCCATCTCAACCGGATCCTTGATCCGGATCAGGTAGAAACTGTTGAGCATCTGGCTAACGGCAATCGCATGCAAATCGGCGCCCAGGCGCAGATTGCCGCGCGCGGTCAAGTGATAGCGGTCAACGCCTGCGGCATCGACGGCCAGCACAACAATCCTGTTTTCCAGCGCCTTTTGCGGGCCGTCAGCAAGCAAACTTGCCGCTGAAATGTTGAGCGGCGTTGCCGGAACATCAACCAGACGCAACCGCCCATCGGCAAGCGGCACAATCACCGCGCCGACTTTCAGTGCGTCGTCCTGGGCATTGAAGATGCGTGCTGTCACGGAGGTCTCGGCCTGCGCGACACGCAGCATTTCAATCGAGAAGGCAGGCCAGTAGCGCAATGTGCCCGGCGCCGGTTCATCGGCCCACAAAAGCGGTATGGCCCGCATCCGGCCATCATCATCGGCAAAAGACCGGATGACACCCAGCCCGCTGGCTGCCTGTGTAAAGGCAGCGATGGGCGCAAGACCACCCGGGTAACCCCGTTCGACGGGCGGTGAGCCATCACCAATAAAACTGAAACCGGCCTGTTGCTCGAGTTCAAGCGGCGCGCCGTCCTTGGTCAGCGTCATTGCCAGCACCGAAGGCGATCGGGACAAGGCATCGGCAAACGCGGCATCGCTCGCAGGCCCGTTGTCTGATGCATCCATTTCGGGAAACAGAAGGTCCAGACCAATGGCTGCGGCGCCCGATCGGCTGATCTGTTCTACCACTTCGCCCACCTGCGCACGGGTCCAAGGCCAACGGCCATGTTTGGCCAGACTTTCATCATCAATGGCAACCACGGCCACTTGATCCAGAGGCAAATCGCGCGGCATCAATCTTTGATAAATATCAAAACTGCGTTCGCGAACGCCGTCAAATGACGACGAGAAGGCCAGTTGTATTGCAGCAAAGCAGACGGCGACCGCAATGGGGACCCAAATGCGCCGGATTGCATTCAAAAAATCTACTCCTGCAAATCAGCTCGTGAAACCGCATAGTAGAGAGATTCTGGCGCAAAGGGAAACACCGCAAATCGCTTCTCTGCATCGGAAAACGCAGCGCAGCATCGGTGATGGCGCTCGCTGGCAAAAGAAGCGGAATTACTGCCGGTTTGGGTTGACGGTCGGATCCACACCAACACTTCTAGCAGGCGTTACAACAGGTTCTCCCTTGATAGGGGGAGTGTAGGGCCTTGGATCCGGCACAGGATCAATGATCGGATCCATCTGTGCCGTGCCTACGGAGCCAGGCGGCGTACCCAAAGTGCCTGTGCGTGTGCCGGGATTGTTGGCACCCGGAAGACCGGTATCGCGAGAACCGCACCGTCCACTAATGATGCCGGCATTGCTGTTGCAGGCAGTTTGCCCGCCATTGCTGCCCGACGTGCCGGCGCCGGTCGACGGGTCGACAAATTGCCTGCCGGTGCCATCCAGTTTGACGATCGACAAGGATTTGCCATCAGAAACACAGGAAATGCCAGGGTTGGTCACGGTCCGCTTTTGGTTGCCCACGCGGCAAACCATCAACCCGGCGCGCAGGGTCGAGATCGTCTGTCCATCCGGTACCTGCACGGTGAAATCGACATCGACATCGATAATGCCGCCACGAACGCCCAGCACGATGTGCGGCGTTCTGACTTCTGACCTGCCGCGCTTGGAAATTTGCCCCCCGAAGATGCGAGCAGAGCCCTTGGTCTGACGCAGTTTGATCGTGCCGCTTCGACGATTGGGATTATAGACAAAATCGTCAATGACCAGGCGCGCATTTGGGCCCAGTCGTGCGGAAGATTCATCGTCAAACAGGATCATGCCCGAACCTGAGCTGTTGGCGCTAAGATCATCTCCCTGGCTGATCGGTGCGCCTGAGCGAATGCGCCCTGCCCCTTGCTTGGTGATCGTCGCACGCTCCGCCGTCATCTTGCCCACGACTTCTGCCTGTACTGCGGTTGCAGCCAGACAAGCCGACAACGTGGTTGCAGTCATCATTGCAATGGCAAAATGTTTTCTCATCGTCTGCTCCTATTGGAACCGATAGGTGTAAAGTGCGCGGATGTTGAAGGCGTCAGTCTTTGTTCGGTTGACCCCATTCTCACCCAAAGTTGTGTGTCGATATCCTGCACCCAATTGCACCTGGCTGTTTGTGCTCATTTGCACAGTGTGATCCCAATCAAGCATCCACTGCTCGCGACTGATTGTACTTGGTGCCAACCCGCCGACCGTGCTGTAATCGAGGATGTCGCCATCAACATAGCCGCCCGAAATGCGTTGGAACCAGCTGCGGCCATCGTCAAACACATGAACCAGATGAGTTAGCGAGCCTTCCACTTCGGTCGATGCAACATCATAGCTCAGACCTGCACCCATTGGCATGGCGGGCACACTGCCATCTCTGTGACTTCGACCAAGATACAGCGCCGCGGTCCAGCCCGGTGAAAGACGTTGCTGTACGCCCAAGCCATAGCTGTATTCATTGTCAGCAAAGATGCCATCCGAAGAGCCAAGCCAAGCATAGTTCAAATCGACATAAAGTTGGGTTTCCACCGACGGTCGAATGTTCGACCGTGTCCGCACGCCCAACTCCTGTACGATGCGATCAGCGCCCAAATCCGAAATCTCACCATAGGCGCTCAGGTCGACACGCAGCGTGTCGATCAGGTCTGGCAATCCCTTTGAAAGGGTGATCGCCCCATAACCGCCACCGACGTCAAAGGACTCATAGTTGGAATCAAAATCGAGATCCGCATAGCCACGCACATAGGAGGCACCACCAGAAAGCGTCAGGACATCGCGGCTCGCCGTCTGAAGATCAAATTCTACAAGTCCATCCAGATAGGCAAAGGCCCCCAAGCCAGAACCACTGGTTTGCGGCACCAGCGTCGACTCCGATTGCAGCCAATTGTAACCGATGCCGCCTGTCACATCGAGATAGGCGTTCACACCGCTTTCGGCCTTTTCGATCAGGCGTTTCAGTTCAATGATCTCGTTCTCAAAAGATGTACCGCGCCCCAACGCCAGTGCCTCGTTGACGTGGCCAAGCGCCAAATCGAAGGATCCGACATGATAATAGATGCGTGCAATCGACACCCGCGCCGGAATATCATTGGGGTCGGTAAAGATGATTTGCTCGAGTGTTGATAACGCCTGATCATACTGTCCGGCATCGATTGCGACTCCGGAAAAAGTGTTCAGTGTCTGCCGATTTTCGAAATCGTCATATCTGTTTTCAAACGTTGCGTCATAGATGCCCTGCGCCGCTGCAGGACCTGTTGCTGCCAGTACCGCAAAAAGCAATGAGGCCGAAATACGCGGGTTCTTCATGAACCTTCTTGCACCTTGACCAGGCATCAATGTTCTCCTCCAAAACGACTCAATCATGAATCAGACTCGACCAGGCTCGAGTTCCGTTAGGGAACCTAGCCAAAAACCAGCGCCAATACGAGTCGATTTGCCAAGTTTCCAACATTGTTACGCTGTGTGTGCTTTGATTACAACGCGCCCGGAGTCCGGCGTTTTACAGGCAATGTAACAGCTTGTAACCACTCGTAACCTGCATTGTCGGGAGCGAATCGGTCAACTTGAATGGGCAGCGCGGTGGTTTTCTTGGGCAGGCAGCTGAAAAGCGCAGACCTTCCAAAGTAAATGGGGCGTATCGCGCTGCACCTGTTTCTTCTTTGCAACACAAGCAACTTATGCGCGTTTCACAGCCAAATATTCTGTGTTTTATGCGTGCGCGATACTCAAACATACTGTTTCATTCTGATACAGAAAAGTTAGGCCGGTTTTTTACCTCCCAAAAAATGTGGCCAAAAAAACGGAGGGCGAGCCCTCCGTTTCCACGTGCGCACTTCAATTTACAGTTCTATTTGCAGGCCGCGCAAAAGCGCTGGATCCGTTCGCACGCCTCGGTAAGTGCTTCTGTCGAGGTCGCATAGGAGATGCGGAAATTGGGGCCCAAGCCAAATGCGCTGCCATGCACCACGGCCACCCCTTCAGCTTCCAGCAACTCCGTCACAAAGTCAGCATCGTTTTCCATCACTTTGCCGTTGGGCGATGTCTTGCCCATCAATCCTGCACAAGACGGATAGACATAAAACGCACCCTCGGGTTTCGGGCATTCAATACCACTGGCCTGATTGAGCATGGATACGACCAGATCACGCCGTTGCTCAAACACTGCCCTGCGCTCATCGATGAAGTCCTGGGGTCCGTTGAGTGCTTCAACAGCAGCCCATTGCGCGATCGAACAGGCACCCGATGTTTGCTGGCCCTGGATCATGTCCATCGCCTTGATCAATTCGATCGGGCCGGCCGCGTAGCCAATCCGCCAACCGGTCATCGCGTAGGCTTTTGAAACGCCATTCATGGTCAATGTGCGCTCATACAGCGAGGGTTCTACCTGGGCTGGCGTGGTGAATTTAAAGTCACCGTAGCAGAGATGCTCATACATATCGTCGGTCAGCACCCAGACATGTGGATGCCGCACCAGGACATCTGTAATCGCCTTGAGCTCGTCCTGTGTATAGGCTGCGCCGGAAGGGTTCGACGGTGAGTTGAACACCAGCCATTTCGTCTTCGGTGTGATGGCTGCCTCAAGTGCCTCGGGCTTGAGCTTGAAAGCATTGTCGATCGTGCCCTCAACGAACACCGATTCACCGCCGCAAATCGCAACCATCTCCGGATATGACACCCAATAGGGCGCAGGAATGATCACTTCATCACCCGGGTTCAGCGTCGCCATGAACGCGTTGAAAAGGATCTGTTTGCCGCCGGTACCCACAATGGTTTGCGCCGGTTCGTAATCCAGTCCGTTTTCACGCTTGAATTTGTCAACAATTGCCTGTCGCAGCTCCGGAATACCAGACACCGGCGTATACTTGGTCTTGCCATCGGCGATCGCCTTGTTGGCAGCCTGCTTGATATTGTCGGGCGTATCAAAATCGGGCTCGCCGGCACCCAAGCCAATCACGTCGCGTCCGGCCGCTTTCAGCTCTCTCGCCTTTTGGGCGACAGCGATGGTCGCTGAAGGTTGAACACGGGATAGTATATCAGCCAGGAATGCCATTTTGATCTCCAAATTGTTGAGCGCCGATGCGCTGTCTTGGACCCTTCTTGGGCGCGGTCGCTATGCGCCAATTATCACCATTCTGCAAGGTTCGGCACGCAATTTACACCGCAATGCAGCAAAATATAAGCTGGCCATGCCTTTCATCATTGGTTAACCATAAATTTAAAGCTTTGTGCGAGCTTGCCTTTCACAAAAGCAATCACAAATCAGGCCAATGACGTGACAATCAACGAGCACAAGCACATCAATGACGCGCTGGAACGCCAACATGACAACAGTTGGACGGCCACCTATGGTGAATTCACGCTGCGCTCTGCACTTCAACCGATTTTCAAATTTGCCAATGGCAAACTGCGCCCGGTCGCCTTCGAAGGCCTGCTCAGACCCTATCTGGATGAAACACCGGTGCTGACGGGATCGTTCCTTCAATCGGTTTCAATGCAGGATCAAAGCCATGTTGAATCCATCGCGCGCACGCTTCATGTGCGCAATGCCGGTACATTGCCGACAAGTGCACAGCGACTGTTTCTGAACTTTGATCCCTCGCTGATCGAGTCCAAGCCCAAGCTTGAACAGACATTGGATGATCTGGGCACCGAACTGCGAATATCCGGCCTGTCGCCGACCGCTTGTGTCTGCGAAATCACGGAAAAGGCTGCCCGCTCCCGCGAGGATCTGAATTATTTTGTCTATGCGTTGCGCGCCCGTGGATACACCATTGCCGTCG